>JANRLT010000045.1 GCA_033762255.1 Pirellulales bacterium
AGCGGCGCGCTGGCGCCCTCCCCGCTCACTTTAACTCGATGCGAAAAATCCAAACCGTGGCCACGTTAACAGACGTTGACCTAGCCCCACTCCCCATAAACCACAACCCGACTTTGTTCTGTTTACGCTGAACCAGTACACTACTACGTTCTGTTTCAAGACCGACTACTTATTTTTGATGAATCTATGGAACTTAAAGGGCATTCTCAAGTTGCATTTGGCAACCACACTTATTTACTACGACTAAACAATAAGCCAACAATGTTAGTTGTGAAGGCCGGTGAGAAATACGATTTGCATGAATTTGAACTCAGTAAAGATAGTATAATTACTCCTTTTATCTATAAGAGTAAGTTACTCGTAGAAGGGATTTTAGTACGATACAATAATGACTATTCACGCGTAATAATGGACGCTGGCAACGGCATGCTTATGTATGTTGACCAAGCTGGCAGCGTGCGCTTACTAGATTCGATTAAGAATATGGTCATAGATCAGGTGGAAATTAACAAAGAGAACATTATTCTTCAAAATTCTACTAATGGAAATATTTATCTGTTTTATTGGGAAAAGAATACGTATAGCTATGCTGCTGTATATAAACCAAGTACGCCCGATTAGCACCCACGAGGTAATCGCATGATGGAGTTCAGTTTGGTTTAGTGTTTGCATTCTGTTTTGGAAAGTCAGACTGGAGTAGTCGCTAGCATTTCAATTTTCCCAAACGGAGTGCTAGCAATGGATGAGTCGCGAATTGGATCACGGCGTATTTTGTAAAACTTAACGATCCCTCAGCCAGATTGGTAAAAATCACAAGCTGCTAGACATGATCGTGTCCGTTCCGCAAACCACAGTGACTGAGTTGGCTTAGTGGTTTGCGTGCAAGAGTGCGGCAGTCGGCTCGTGCGAGAGAGGTTCGGCGGCGTCTTCTTTCCTCCAGAAGCCGAGGAGGAATGTCTCCAACTCAGTAACCAGGATGTTACCCGCCGTGTCAGACATGCCCGAGCTCAACCTGGGGAGTTGACCTAGCTTTGCAACCACGCAGGTATTGTAACATTGCCAATTGCGGTTAAGCGCGCCTATTTATTCCCAGATTATTAGTTTTTGACAATCTGCTTCCAATTTGTTGACAAGAAGCCTTTGAGCGAAAAAAATCATCAAGTGTTAAGGCCTCCTGCCCAGGCCTGAACAAATTGGCCAGCCGATCACCGCCCCGGTCAGCGGGCTCTTTGCTTGGTTTACCGGGTACCCCAGGAACTTGTTCCTGGACGGCGCAGCCGCAAGAAGTATATGCCCCACATAGCTCAAGCATGTTCTGCAACTCCCGTCTTGGCAAGTTCTTACCCAATTTCTGTCGCGCCTAGGCATTCACCCGGCGAATCGTCACAAACCATCCTTTGCCATTTATGTTACTGTACTGGGGAACTAAACCGCAAGTCGATGCATTGGAAAACCAATCCCACGCGGCGGCCCTAAAACTTGTGGGCTCACGTAGCAGAAGACGGCTCCTGGAAGTCGCGGAAATGTTCGCTCAAGTGCTTCCCACCGCTGCGCGGCCCAGGAACAAGTTTCTGAGGTAGCCGTTTTGATCATGAGTGCTAATCGGGGGTATCCGGTCTTGACAAATGTACATTAATAGTGTAGAGTGGGTGGAAGATGCGGAATCCAGGATTTTGAATGCAGAAGTAGATTACCGCCATTCTGAATTCATCATTCTAACTTCCGCATTTCCACATGCCCTCACCCCGTCCCTCTCCCGATCAGACGTTACCACAAATGGGAAGCCACTGTCGGGAGAGGGGGGAATTGCCAAGGCGGAATGATGAAAGAGTACCGCGCAGCGATAACGGATCATAGCCGTGGGTGTCAACCCACGGTTTTGGATAAGCCAAGCAACATGGAGCCGCGTAGCGGCGTATTCAATTAAGAATGAAGAATTAAAAATTAAGAATTGGGTGATCGTTTGCTTCTGGGCTAGAAAGATGCCGCTCCTTCGGAGCTGTGTATGTTTGCCAAAAACCACCCCACTAAAAACCAGCAACCACCGCGCTCCGCTGCGCGTCGCGGCTAAACAAAAACCA
Organism: Pirellulales bacterium; assembly: GCA_033762255.1. Taxonomy (NCBI): domain Bacteria; kingdom Pseudomonadati; phylum Planctomycetota; class Planctomycetia; order Pirellulales; species Pirellulales bacterium. The sequence goes on from JANRLT010000045.1 coordinate 2,082, forward strand.
AATACCACTCCACCAGCCACCAAAAACCAATGACCAGTCCCGCTCGGCGAGCGGGACCTACAGCGCCCCGGACCGCCGATGCCATCGGCGGCTTTGTGCGCGTCGCGGCTAAACGAGAGAGGGGTTATTTTGTGTACCCCGGGTAGTCGCTGCGCTAACCCGGGGCTATGTGATGCAACCGCTTCGCGGTAGGAAAGCAAAAACCAAAAACCAGCCACCAAAAGACTAAACTCCACACCTTCAACTACCAGTTCGGCAACGGAGTTGCCTCCTACAGATTGTTTTTTTCCGTGAACCTCGGCCTTTTCGCCGTTCCTCCGTGATAAATGAATTTTCCTGTCCAGCCGCTCCGCGCTCCGCTGCGCGTCGCGGCTAACCAAAAACCAGCCACCAAAAACTAAACTCCACACCTTCAACTACCAGTTCGGCAACGGAGTTGCCTCCTACATTTTTCCCCGCGTCCCCTCGCCTCGCACCTCTCGCCTCCCCCATGCTCGGCTATCTCTTTATCGACATGAACGCCTACTTTGCCAGCGTGGAACAGCACTTGCGGCCAGAGCTGCGCGGGCAGCCGGTGGGTGTAGTGCCGATGCTGGCCGACACCACCTGTTGTATTGCCGCCAGTTACGAGGCAAAAAAGTATGGGGTAAAGACCGGCACTGGCGTGGCCGAGGCTCGCCGTCTGTGTCCGCGGATTCGCTTGGTGGAGGCCCGGCCGGATGTGTACGTGCGGTACCATCATCGGGTGGTGGCGGCGGTCGAATCTTGCCTGCATGTGGACGTGGTGATGTCGATCGACGAAATGATGTGCCGGCTGATTGGCGAACATCGCCGCGAAGCGACCGCGCGCGATCTGGCCGCACGGATCAAGGCCGCGATTCGCCGCGACGCGGGAGAGTTTTTGCGCTGCTCGATTGGCATTGCCCCCAACCGCATGTTGGCCAAAATGGCCGCCGATCTGCAAAAGCCCGATGGCCTAACCGTTATCCGGGCCGAGGAACTTCCCCAGCGGCTGTTTGGCCTGTCGCTGACCGATTTTCCCGGCGTGGGCGAACGGATGCAGGCCCGTCTACACCGCTACGGCGTGACCACGGTCGAGCAATTTTCCCAAATGACGGTCGACCAAATCAGCCGCGTGTGGGGGAGCAAGCTGCTCGGCCGCATGTGGTGGCACCGCCTGCGGGGAGATGACCTGCCCGACCCCCCCACGCAGCGGCGGTCGGTGGGGCATTCCCATGTGTTGCCGCCGGACATTCGGACGGATGCCGAGGGGCGGTCGGTGCTGATCTGCATGACGCATAAGGCGGCCGCACGGCTGCGGCGGATTGATTATTGGGCACAGTCGGTCAGCATTGATGTGTCGTACTGGGGGGGCGGGGGGACATGGCATGACCGGCGGCGGATCATGCCCGCGCGGGACACGCATTCGCTGGTGGCGCACGTGGCGGAGATGTGGGACCGGCGTCCCGCGGGCCGCCCGCTGAAGGTGGGGGTGGTGCTGGGAGATTTATTGGCGGCGCAGTCGGCGACGCGGCCGCTGTTTGACGAAAATGTGGAGTTACAAAACGTATCGGACGCGATGGACAAAATCAACGAAAAGCTGGGGGACCACGCGATTTACCTGGGAAGCATGCACGGCGCCGCGCCGCATGACCCGCTACGGATCGCGTTTACCCGCATTCCCGAAGCGCGGCGCATGTACGAACTGCGCGAGGCGCCGAAGCGCGCCTGGGGCAGATAATCAGGAAGGAAAGGTCAGATTACACCAACGGCGTTTTTCCCCTCGCGCCGGGGACTTCCTGGACGTAACGGGGCACGGCGTAGCCGGGCAGGGTGGCTTGCAACTCGCCCAGGATTTGCAGTCCCGTGCTGATTGGCACTTCAAAGTGCGCGCCCCCCGCCACACGGTCCAGTTGGTGCAGGTAATAGGGGAGCACGCCCAAGTCGAGGAGGCGCGCGGACAATTCCGCCTGGACGGCGGCGGAGTCATTGATGCCGCGTAAAAGCACGGCTTGATTAAGGGTGGGAATACCAGCCTGAACCAATCGTCGCAGCGCGGCGGCGGCGGAGCTGACCAACTCGGCCGGGTGGTTGGCATGGACAACCATGATAGGGCTTAGCCGGGTGCCGCGCAGCCAGCCCAGCAGTTCGTCCGTCACTCGCCGGGGGATCATGATGGGAAGGCGGGTGTGCACGCGCAGCCGTCGCAGGTGGGGAATTGTTGCCAGTTGGGTTGCCAGTTCCCCCAGCAGTTCATCGCGCAGGATCAGGGGGTCGCCGCCGCTGAGGATAATTTCGCTAAGGGAGTTGTCCGCCGCCAGATGATCGAGCGCGGGCCGCCACTGCGCGAGGGAACGGGGAAGTTCCGCATAGGGAAAATGTCGGCGAAAGCAATAGCGGCAATGAACAGCGCATGCGCCAGTAAGGATCAGCAAGGCGCGGCCCGGGTATTTATGTAATAAACCGGGTGTCACGACGGCGGCCAGGTCCCCTACCGGATCGGGGCTGAATTGTGTTATAATAGTTGTTTCGGCGGCAGTCGGCAAAACTTGCATAAGTAGCGGGTCGCGCGGATCGCCGGGTCGCATGCGGGCCAGAAAATCCCGCGGCACAAAGAGCGGAAAATCCCGGATGGCCGGGGCGGCGTGGGCCGCGATTTCCGCAGGCAAATCGAGGAGCCGGCACAGTTCGGCCGGATCGCGAATCGCGTCGCGCAGTTCCTGGTGCCAGGTGGTGTCCGTCTGGTCCAGTTGCGCGGTTTGGCGGGCGTCTTTGGCCGGGACTTGTGGGGGAGCGGTACCTGCCCCGGGGGCCACCGCCGGATGCGGTTTTCGCGTTTCGAGCGCGTGGGCAAATGTGGCGTGCGGCATCGGTTTTGATAAAGAATGGATAGTTCCCAAAAAATCGCCATTATCCAGGGATGGCAATTTTAACACTCCTAGCATACCTTTTCCTCCAACTTCCACCAATGAGGTGCCTGACCCGTGGCTTACAATACGAGTGATTTTAAAAAGGGGATCAAGATCCAAATTGATGGCGATCCGTATTTGATGCTGGAATGCAACTTTGTCAAACCAGGCAAAGGGCAGGCATTGTACAAGTGCAAGATGCGGAATCTGATCAAGGGGACGGTGCTGGACCGGACTTATAAAAGCGGCGACAGCCTGGACGAGGCCGATGTGACGGAGATTGAGTCGCAGTTTTTGTACAAGCAGGGGGATACGTTTGTCTTTATGGACAACACCAGCTTTGAACAGTACGAGCTGAATAGCGATTTGGTGGGAGAAACAGCGCAGTGGATCAAAGAAGGGACCCCCTGTTCCATGACGCTGTTTAACAACCGGCCGATCAGCGTGGAACCGCCCAACCACATGATTCTAAAAATCGAATATTGCGAACCGGCGGTTCGCGGCAATACGGCGACTAACTTGACCAAACCCGTCAAGCTGGAAACCGGGGCGGAGATTAGCTGTCCGGCGTTTGTCGAGACCGGCGAACTGATTCGTGTAGACACCCGCACGGGGGAATATATTGAGCGGGTGAAAGAGTAGGGGAGAATAGTTTTAGAAAGGTGGTGGTAGCATGGAATTTTCAACACAAATTCTTGATGGTGTGGTGCACGGCAATACGATCACAGTCAGTCAGCCGCTGGGTTTAGCTGATGGCGAAGCGGTAAGAATTGTGGTTTCACCACTTAGGGATGCACAAGATCCCGCATTAGAGCAAAAGGTTCAAGAATGGGAGCAATCGGAGGACGCCCGGGAGCATGCGGAATTCGTAGCTTGGAATAGAAAGTTACGGCAATTAATGAGACCTCCAATTACAGAATAAGTTTTATTATCGATTCCGATATTTGTTCATCTTATATACGCAAGCACCCTCGTGTGCTCTCGCGCATGATGATGTATTGGGGTGGACTCCACATTTCCGTTATCACACATGGCGAAATCATGAGTTGGGTATTACGAAAAAACACTACACCGCAACGTTTTTACAGGAAGTACAAGACTTATTTCAAGCGGTTACCATCTATCCCATTGACGAGACAATAAGTACACGATTTGCCACCACCCGCGTTAAACTTTTTGATTTGGGCCGCCCCGTGCCAAGCAGCGATTTGTGGATCGCCGCCACTGCTCTAGAGTATAATTTGACACTCGTAACCCATAATACCCGCGATTTTTATGGGATTCCCGATCTGAGATTAGTGGACTGGTTGCTTCCCTAACTTAACAACATCATTAATCAGATCATTAACGTCTATTTTACGATAAATTTTCTTTTAAACGAATTTTCGCTTGCTAGCAACGAAAGTCCCCGCGAGATTTGCTATATCGCCGAAGCAATTCTTAGAGCATAATACGTGGCCAAATTTTTTTCTCACCTTTAGCGCGTAAAGAGCACCCGCGCGTATGCGGCCTTTTACGCATGGGAGTGCGGACGGCAACGGGTGCTAGGCGATCTCACTTATGAAAATATTTTTTTCCGTCGGCGAACCCAGCGGCGACCTGCACGGGGCAAATCTCATCCGCGAACTCCAGCGGCTGCGGCCCGATATACGCTGCGCGGGCTATGGCGGTCCCCGCATGGCGGAGGCCGGTTGCGAGTTGCATTTTGAACTGACCAAACTGGCCGTCATGTGGTTTGCCCGCGTGTTGTGGAACTTGCTCACGTTTTTTCAACTGTGCCGGCGGGCGGATCGCTATTTTCAGACCGAGCGACCCGACGCGGTGGTGCTGATTGATTATCCCGGCTTTAACTGGTGGATCGCCCGGCGGGCCAAGCGGCACGGCATTCCCGTGTATTATTTTTCGCCGCCGCAAATCTGGGCCTGGGCCAGTTGGCGAATTGCCAAGATGCGGAAATACGTCGACCATGTGCTCAGCGGTTTGCCGTTTGAAGCGGCTTGGCTGGCGGAGCAGGGGGTGCGGGCCACCTTTGTCGGGCATCCCTACTTTGACGAAGTGCGCCGCCAGAAACTCGAACACGATTTTATTGATCAATTGCATCTGCAGGGTCAATGGGTAACGCTACTTCCCGGTTCGCGCAGCCAAGAAGTAGAGCTGAACTTGCCGATCATGCTGCGGGCGGCGGCGCTCATCCGCGCGCGGGTGCCGCGGGTCAACTTTGCCATCGCCGCGTTTACGGCGCGGCACGCCCAACTGGCGCGGCGGCTCCTGGCCGATGTCCCGTTAGATGTGGCGGTGTATGTGGGCAAGACGCCGGAACTGATCGCGGTGGCGGACTGCTGCCTGGCGACTTCGGGATCGGTATCGCTGGAGCTTCTGCACCACAAAAAGCCGACGGTCATTGTGTACATGATCAGCCGACTGGCGATGTGGGTGCAGCAATGGTTTGTGCGGGTGCGTTATATCACGCTGATCAATCTCTTGTTGGCCAAGGAGATATTTTTAGGCCAAAAAGAATATTCCGGAACATGGGGCCAGCAGGCGGGGCGCGGGGGGCGCGACAAACCGCCAGAAAAGGCGCTCTTTCCCGAATATTTGACCTGGCAGGATAAATCGCCGCAGATCGCAGCGCATTTGATTCGTTGGTTGTTGGTCGAGGAGTACCACGATGGCGTCGCCGCAGAGTTGGGCAAGCTCAAGGCCAAAATCGCGCATGGAGGCGCTAGCCGCAACGCGGCGCAGATTATTATGGCAGAAGTGATCGACCGCGCGGCGCAACCGCTAGCGCCGCATTACCAACCGCAGCGGGAAACGGCGGAAATGACGCAAACAACGGAAACGGCACAGGGCAAGGCGGCGTAAGGTTGCATGCAGTTACCGAGAAGACTCACCCTGGAATTTCCGGCTCCACCAAATTCGCCAGTTGGGCCAGTGATTCTTGCCAGCCCAGGCAGCAGGCATCCGGCGGGATGACATCCGGCAGGCCCGCTTGGATGATGTGCAGTTCCGTTCCCATACCCACTGGTTTGAATGTGATAGTCACGCGCATTTCCCCGGGCAAATCGGGCGAGTCAAAGCGGTCGGTATACACTAACTTTTGGTAGGGAATCATTTCCACGTAGGTTCCACCAAAGGAGTGGCTCTGGCCGCTGCCAAAGTTGGTAAAGGACATGCGGTATCCGCCCCCCCCCGCGCGTCGATCTCGTGGACTTTTCCGGTAAAGCCCTACGGCGGCAACCATTTGGCCATGGCGTCCGGATCGATAAACGCCTTGTAAACCCGCGTTGCGGGGGCACGCAAGACACGCTGAAACTGTACGGTGTTGGGCATGAAGGTGTCTCTTGGGATAATAAGGGAGAACGATTTGGTCGAGGAATTGCGCCTATTTATGCATTATAAATTAATGTTATGGCACCCATCCCGGCAACGCCGCCGCTTGGCGCACCCAGCGGGCCATTTGTTCCTCGTCCAAAACGTCTTTTTCATAAATGTCTAGCCAGCGCGCCTCCTGACTCTTGGGCGTGCCACCGGGAGGAATCGGATTCAATGACAGGCCCTTAAAGAACGTGACTTTGACGTACTTGGTCAATACATGAAAGGACAAAAACCAGCCCTGACCCTCAATGCCATAAAAGGGAGAATTCCAGCGCACGGCTTTCTTTACATGGGGCACATGCTTGACGATGAGCGCGTCCAGGCGGCGGCCCAGGTCGCTTTTCCAGCCGGGCATGGCCGCGATGTACGCCTGCACCGGCGCATCGCCGTCCCCTTTGGCGATCTGGGGGTTCCCGCCCGAGAGCAACACCACGCCGTTTTCGTTTGGTTGTAATTTGGCTGGCTGCGCGGGTTTGCCTGGCCTGGTGGATTTAGCCGGTTGGGCGTCGGAGCCGGATTTTGTTTTTGTGGCTTTGAAGGACGTGGATTTAGCCGCTTTGTGAATCGGCTTGCGTTTGTTCATAAACTAGCTCGCTTGGGAAGGGAATATCTAGCCCGCTGCGTCAGCAAGGGAATAATGAAACAATTGTATCCCTTGCTAACGCTGCGGGCTAAGGGGATTGTCCCTTGCTGACGCTGCGGGCTGATGTTGTCAAACGGCATCAGAATACAGCCGATCCCCCGCGCGTTTCAAGCCTGCCTTTTGTGCGAGTTCTTGCAAGAACAAATTAGAATCCTGCGGCGAAATCATGACGGAGTTAAAAAACGACGGCCCATACTGAATGTGCAGCCGGTCCAGGGATAATGCCGGGGAACTGAGGGGGTTCGAAGTGGGATTAACTGAGGATATTTTTTGCAGGGGAATTGTCCAGCGGCAAATACCACAGCGAATCACTAACTGGCTATCACTCAATCCATAACGCATGGGAAAAATCAAGCCCCAGTAAAGCAAACCCACGCCTAGCAGCATGCCCAGGCCAATCAACAGGCTGGTGGTATTCCCCTCCCACAGGGAAAGGATGCCGATGGACATTCCCGTGATCAATGGTAGTGCCAGGGCGGCAGCCACCCACCAATCGATTTTGGACGGGAACCAGTTGATATTTTCACGTGACATGGCGGGCACTCACTGCAAAATAAATTGTATTCAGAGTTGACATAATCAATCCTAACTTGTATTCGTTGGCAGTCACAGAATCTCGTCTATAAAACTCGCCAGGATTTGTCATGGGTGAATAATACCAATAATTGGAGGGAATATTACACGTGGGATTGCTTTTCCCGCTGTCTCGGCCGCATGCCGACCCGCCTAGGAACCACCTTAGTGCTCTTTTACGATTCGATTTCGGATGAACCGTCGGGCGTTATCCCACGGTTGGTGCCGCATAAACCGTAGTCTAGCGCCCAGCGGCAGACTTGCCTAACTCGAATCTTAACTTTGACACAGCACTAGGTGGTGTCAGGAAACTCCGTAAAATCATGATACCCGCAAAGTTCTATCTGATCCTGGTGGTCCCGGGCCAGTCGCCGCAGAATTTCCAGGCTGGAGCGCCGTTGAACGTCGTCGTCGGCGCGTAGCTGGGCAAGGGCCGAAACAGGATGGTCCGCGATTGCTAGTTCTGCCCGCAAATAGTAGGCATCACCCACATGTAATAGCCAACGATCGCCGGTTCTTATTGCAACTCCGCAATGGCCATGGGTGTGGCCAAACAGCGGAATTAACGCGCAACCCACGCCCAGGGCCAAGGGGAGGGGACGACATTCCACGCCAAACCAATGGCTGGGTAAAGATTGGTGGGCGAACCAACGTGGACCATGGTTAAATTGAGCGGGTGAATAACGGTCCTGAAGGGAGTTGATTTGAGTGAGTTCTTCCTGGGAAACATGCACTGTGGCGTCGGGAAAGTCGCTTAAGCCACCAGCATGATCCGGGTCGCCATGGGTGAGCACGATGTCCGCCACGGCTGACGATGGAAAGCCCAAACGCTCGATCTGGCGAATCGCCGTGAGTTCCTCATGAAACTGAAAGCCCGCCGCATCAATGGCTATTTGGCCGATACGTTCGCGTGGTTGGGCGATGTCCCGTAGGCCGATGCCGGCATCGATCAATGCCAGCCGGCCCTTCCGCTCTAGTAACAGGCAATGACAAGCCGCCCGAGGATGAGGGGGGGCATGGAGCAGACCGCAATTGAGGTGAAAGACCCGCATGGAATGCAAGGTAGAAAGTTTTTAGACTCACTCCAATTGACATATTTTAACAAAAAATGTGGATGGTATCCCTTAGCTGTAGAGGAAATAAGTGATCTCGAGTTTTATGATTATGCCAGACCGAGCCAATCCTTAACCACGGATTCCACAGCACAGAGTTGATCAGTGGGCAAAATGCCCAAACGACGGAGTAGCTTTATGGTTGGGATTGTAATGATATTTTGAGCATCAAATGCTCCTGCTTTTAAAAATCGAGTAAGCGTCTGTACTTCAAATCGAGAGCCCCGAGTACTCGTCGTATGCGGAATAACAGTTGTTAAGACACGATCTTGTTGATCGTCGGCTGGAATACTAAGAACCAAACAAGGCCGTACTTTCGCGACCATACCCAGATCAATCAACCATACTTCACCTCTTAAGGGAATTATCCGCATCCGATTCCTCCGCGTCGAGCGCTAGAAATAACTCTTCCGCTATCCCGGTTAATTGTTCTTCGGTTAACACTGTGTCGGGTAACTCGCCGCCGCGACGCAGCAGGTTGGCCAAGATGTCATGCTGTTCTTGTGGTTCCAACATATCAAATGTGGCCAATAATTGAGCGGCAATGTCGGACATAGCTTAATTCCCGGATAATAATTAGCGATTGTAAACCATACATTCCATTTTAACAATTTTAATCCCATTTCCAAAATTCGCAACAAGACGGTAAAAGTACACCCGCTTTCGCCACCCCAAAAACAAAAAAACTCCGTCCGGTTACCCGGACGGAGTCTCAGTAGCTGACTAGACTTACTAGCAACCGCGTACTAGCGGGTGCGGACCACGTTGCTGGCTTGCATCACGCGGCCGCCACGACGGTAGGCGGCTTGGGGATCAACCATCGGCGCGGGAGGCATCGGGGCGGCTTCGGGAGCGGCAGCCGGGGCCGGAGCGGCCACCGGGGCAGCCGCACAACCATTGCCACAAGCGGCGGTGCAACCATTGCCATTGGCACAAGGATCAGCCGTGCAGCCCGTGCCACAAGGATCACAAGCGGCGGGAGCGGCACAACCAGGATCGCAAGCGGCGGGAGCGGCACAGCCGGGATCGCAAGCGGTCGTGCAGGTGTTGCAAGGATCGCAGCTCTTCTTGCAGCAGCTTTTCTTGCAGCCACCGCAACCAAACAGGTGGCCGAACAGCCCGCAAGAGTGCTTCTTGCAGCAGCTTTTCTTGCAGCTAGGAGTTTCACAAGCGTTGCAAGCGGCGGGAGCGGCACAACCCGGATCGCAAGCGGCGGCACAGCCGGGATCGCAAGCGGCAGGAGCGGCACAACCAGGATCGCAAGCGGTCGTGCAGCCGTTGCCGCAACCATTACCGCAGGTATTGCAGCAGGACTTGCACTTGTGGCAATCAAACAAACCCTTCAAACCGCCGAACAGGTCATGGCTATGGCAAACCTTGACGCCCAGGTGGGGGCAGCCGCATTTGACATGGCCGGGGCATTTCTTGCAGCAGCTGTTGCAGCTGTCGCAACCATTGTCACATCCCGTGCCACACGGAGCGGCACAGCCGGGGTCGGCCGCGGCACAACCGGGATCACAAGCGCCCGTGGCGCAGGGATCGGCGGCGGCACAGCCGGGGTCACAAGCGCCGTTGGCACAACCGTTGCCACACGGTGCCGCACAGCCAGGATCACTGGTGCAGGCGGTCTTTTCACAACATTGGGGCTGCACAGCCGTGCAACCGCAGTCATTTAGGTTCATCATGCGTTCCAGAAGCTCAAATCCATAGCTCTGGCTACACAGGCCCACGCTGACCACGAGCGCGCCAAAAAACTTTGTCCATTTCATCGAACAATGTCTCCTCAACTGGGGTTAAGCAAGCTCCACCGGTGAACTCGTAGCGCCCGTACCATGGTTGGGAACGCGCCAATCTGCCAGGTTTTGGGGCGGAGAGCCGCGGGCCGTGCACGTGGACACAGCGTGTCACAGCGCTTAGCCTTTGCCGCAATCCCTGCGATTGGTGAGATCTTCCAGGCGGGTGATGCCAACCCACGGTGTCTAGCGTCAGGCCCGTGCGAACCAATCCTTGGCTCGACTTAGCCATCCGGTTTCCTGACGCGCCCTAATCGTGCCTTCAGCACGCAATTTCCATCGGGACAGATGTCGGTATCGGCACTGTCAAAGAAAGCCCTTGAGCGGCCCGAAAGCATTTTCCGGAAATGCTTTAGGGCAACCATTGCACAAAGATTGCCGATTTGTAAAGCGCGCGAAAGTTTGCGGCCCCACCCCTCTAGAATGATCCGCAGGACCGCTAGGGTTTGCCAGGGTTCCTCCGGCTTGGGCAAAACTGGCAAACCCTGACGGCTATTCGGACTGTAGCATTTGGCCAAAAACTGCCCTCTGTGGGGGGGCTGCGCGGATCGAGCCAAAAGCGTCTTTAAAGGTTTTTGGGCCGAGCAGTCCAAATGCAACTGTGTGAAACCGCCAACAGTTAAAAACCAGCTATTTGCCAGTAAATTGGCGTATCCGCGACGGTTTTGAGAGGGGTAGCCGGGGTTATCGCTTTTGTCTTTTGGTCACGTCCCGGTCACTTCCCCCACCCCGGACCAGATCGATCTTGCTTCCCGTTAGTACGTGGGATAGGATTCCAGGTGGCCCATTTTTTACTAATTGACGCCCCCTTACCGCCCGGATCAGCCGGTTTTGCCTTTCCCGGGAACACTCTCCCGGGGTGATGCGTAGTACAGTTTAACACTGATATACGCCCATTTTGGTTCGTGGTGTCCGGGGTAGGTTGTCAAAATTCGGAACATTTTCCGCTCGACTTGTGGTCCGTGGCCAAGCCGTCTTCGGACCAAGCGGGTGAATTACTTTGAAGAGGGATTTTTGTATGAATCACGGGTTGTGGAATCGAGTCTCAAAAGTTTTGCCCTGGGCTGGCGGAGCCGCGTGTGTGCTGGCTTTGGGTTGGGGGCAATTTGGTCCGCAACCGGTGGCGGCCGACCCGACGGCCCCCGGGGCCAATGATAAGTACATTGCCCGGGTGGTGGCTAAGTTTCTCAATGACGAGCATCTGACCAAGCACGCCGTCGATGACGAGATGTCCCAGCGCTGTTTCCAAAATTTTCTCCGGACATTGGATCCGCTGAAGCAATATTTTTTGCAGTCCGACGTGGATGAGTTCGCCGCCAAAAAAACCGATCTGGACGACATGATCCGCAAAGGGGATGTCAGTTTTGGCTTTGCCGTGTTCCAGCGCTTTTTGCAGCGCGTGGATGAGCGCGTGGCCTACGCGCAGCAATTGTTGGACCAGGACCATGACTTTACCCTGGAAGAAGAGTTGGTGACCGATGGCAAGTTATTGGATTTTGCCAAGGACACAAAGGAATTGGACGATCGGTGGCGGCGGCGGGTCAAGTACGACCTCTTGGTGCAAAAATCCGACAAAGTGGAGTCAGCCGAAGCGAAAAACAAGCTCAAGCGGCGTTATGCCAGCTTTGGCAAGCGGATGCACCAGCTAAACAACGACGATCTGGTGGAGATGTTCCTTTCGGCCATGACGACCGGTTTTGATCCGCACACCAACTACATGTCGGCCAGCACGATCAAGTCCTTTACCATCGCCATGAGCCTTAAGTTAGAAGGGATCGGGGCCGCGCTCCAGTATGATGACGGCTATACCAAAATCACCAACATTATTCCCGGCGGTCCCGCCGACAAGGATGGCCGACTGAAGGCCGATGACCGCGTGATTTCAGTCGCGCAGGATGAAGGAACCGAGTTTGTCGATGTGGTGGACATGAACTTGAACGATGTGGTCAAGATGATCCGCGGCAAGGCCGGAACCACCGTCCAGTTAAAGGTCCTTCCCGGCGGAGTGGGCGAGCCAAAAATCATTAAGCTAACCCGTGACAGCATCGAGCTGAAGGATAGCGAGGCCCGCAGCGAAATCATTGAAGAGGGCAAAAAGCCCAATGGCCAGCCCTTTAAGATTGGTGTGATTAACCTTCCCAGCTTTTATATGGATATGGAAGCCGCCCGCGCCGGCAACGAGGACTACAAAAGCACGACCCGCGACGTAAAGAAATTGCTGGACGATTTTAACGCCAAGGGAGTCGATCTGGTCATTATGGACCTCCGCCAAAATGGGGGCGGTTCCTTGCCCGAGGCGATCAGCCTGACCGGTTTGTTCATCGACCAAGGCCCCGTGGTCCAGGTCAAGGACGCCGAGGGAAACATTCAACATTATGAGGATCAAGACCGTGGTAAGGCCTGGAATGGTCCCTTGGTCGTTTTGACTAGCAAATTCAGCGCTAGCGCCAGTGAAATTTTTGCCGGAGCCATCCAGGATTATGGCCGCGGATTGATCATTGGCGACAAAGCCACCCATGGCAAAGGGACCGTGCAAAGCCTGATGGACCTGGGCCGGCGGTTTTTTCCCACGGCCAATGCCCCGGAATTTGGCTCGCTAAAAATTACCATGCAGCAGTTTTACCGCCCCAACGGCGACAGCACGCAAAATCGCGGGGTCCTGGCCGATGTGGAAATTCCCTCGATCACCTCGCATTTAGACGTGGGCGAGTCGGATTTGGATTATGCGTTGGCCTTTGACCATGTCGAGCCGCTCCCATTCCGCAAGGAAAACCTGGTCGAACAAAGCATGATTGACGAATTGCGGGCTCTTTCCAAGGAACGGACCGAAAAGTCGGAGGATTTTCAAAAGGAGGCCAAAAAGATCGCCCGTTATGAATCGATTAAAAAGAGCAAGCGGGTCAATCTGAACGAGGCTAAATTTTTAGCCGAACGCGAGGAATTTAACAGTGAAAAGGAAGAAGAAAAGGAATTTGAAGAGCAAAACAAACCCAACAAGCCGGTCGTCAAGCGGGATTACTACTTTAACGAAGCCTTGTCAGTGGCGTTGGACTATTTGCGGCTGAGCGATAAATTGGCCAGTAAATAGCGGGCAGCGACCCCGGCCGCGAAATGGCGACCCTAAAATTGCGGCATTTTCCCTACCACCAAAAACCGCGAGAGACCTTTTCTTTCCGGGCTTTGCGTGGTAGTTTTTATTGGTAACGTCCCTGTTCCGTTTCCAGGTGAACCGCGTGGTTCGCCAAGCGGTCCAGGCGGACGGTTATTGGGCCACTTTTTTTCCACGGAAATTCCACCCCATCATGGCTAAGCCCCATAAAACCCTGAAAAAAGCCAATCACGGCGCACGTCCGGCCAATAGCAAAGCCCGCAAGGCCAAGCGTAAGCATATTAAGACCTAATACAATCCCGTGTAGGGGATTTGGCTATGTTGTCGGAGTGGGGGCGGGTACCGCGCCAAGCGTGAAGCGGCCGTCCCGGCGCGGGCGTTCTTTGTGAATTCGCGGGAGCCGGTGTTTGCCTACCAAGGATTTAATCGTCGATCCCAGTACCCTGAATTTGGATCACATCTTGTGTGATGTGACCGAAATTCGCCGGTACAATCTACAACGTTTCGAAATGGAACAGTTGACGGCGATCGTCTATCTCGACCGGGAGAAAAACATCGCCGTGGGTTATAAGGATATCACCCCAAATGAGTTTTGGGTGCGGGGGCATATGCCCCAATACGCGCTGATGCCCGGCGTGATCATGTGCGAGGCAGCCGCGCAGCTAGCCAGTTTTTATACCCAAAAGTACGATCTCTTGGGTGCGAAGGTTGTCGGGTTTGGCGGCCTGGACGAAGTCAGCTTTCGCGGGCCTGTGGTTCCCGGCGACCGACTGATCCTGGCGATCGAGCTATTGCGCTGTCGGCGCAACGCCATGCTCATCGCCCGCTTTCAGGGCTTTGTGCGGACCGCGCTGGTGTTGGAAGGAAAAATTAAAGGCATCCCCCTGCCCATTGAAAATCCCAATTTTGGTTAAGCGCCGCGGCCCGCCGTTGGCCTGTGGGGCCGCGGGTTCCCTCTCTGATGGCCCCCTGTTTTTGTAAAAACTCCGCCCCGGCGGGGAAATGAATGACAACCAGGGGTTTCCCATTATGTTTCCCGTCGCCGATGAAAACTTTGCCCGTCGCGCGCCTTTGGTCACCTGGCTGATCATCGGCCTGAATGTTTTGGTGTACCTTCTTTGCCTGCGTTTATCGGAGCAGCAGCTTTTTGAATTGCACGCCCACCGGGGCTTTGTGCCCGCGCGGATCGAGCAATTGACCACGCGAAAACCGCTGGAGATTCCCGCGGGGGAAGTCCAGGTGCGGTTTGGAGCGGGATTTGTCCAGCATCTGCAGCCCGTCTATCTGCTGCGGGCCGATTCCCGCGAAATTTACACCTCCCTTATTACTAGCCAGTTTTTACATGGCGGTTTGCTGCATCTGCTGGGCAATATGTTGTTTCTGTATATCTTTGGCAATAATGTCGAAGACCGCCTGGGCCATACCGGCTTTCTTATTTTCTATATCTGTGGCGGAATTGTCGCCAGTGGATTTCATTGGGCGATACACTCCGACAGCCTTTTACCAACGATCGGGGCCAGCGGCGCGGTCGCCGCCGTGTTGGGAGCCTATTTTGTCACGTGGCCCCATGCCCGCGTCCATATTTTAGTCCCCATTTTTATCTTTCCCCTGTTTTTTGAGTTGCCCGCCTGGCTGGTTTTGGGCTTTTGGCTGGCGGGGCAGATCCTGGAAGGGATCAAAGTTTTAAACATCGATCTGGGAGGGGGAGTCGCCTGGTGGGCGCATATTGGGGGATTTATCTTTGGAGCCGGGGTGCTGGCCCTGTTAAATTCCCGACAGGCGGCCCGATCACCGGAGAAGATTGCGCCTCGTTGGTAATCACCGCTTTTTTGTGCGGTCAGCTTAGGTAATCACCCAGGTTTGCAGATCCAGCATGGGGACGCGACTAGATTGGTCAATTTTGGCCGCCAGGGCCAGATCACTTTCCAGGCCTATCCCCCGAAGGTTGCGGCCTCCCTGGGTATTTGCCAAAGTTTTTAACAGATGTTGGCGTTCGGTGTGGTTCAGCGTTTCCCGCTCGCTATGGGACAGGTCCAACCAGGCCCGACCCCGTGCCGCATTTGCTGGCCCAATTACCCCTTGCCAGGCCTCCAGCGCCAGCCAAGCCTGGTCATTAAGTGAATGATCATCCAGGCTCGTGAACATTCGCTGGCAGATGGCCCCGGCGCACAATACGTCTTCCCGGGTAATCCTTCCCCGTGTTCCCGCGCACAGCAAATGGATAGGGCGTTTTCCCTTGATCGCGGCCAGGCGATCGGCCACCGCCGTCAAATTGACAAAGCTCCCCACCAAGACCTCACTGGCCAAGCGGCAGGCGGACATCGCCAGCGTGCCATTGGTCGTGGTAAAGACCACGGTTTTATCCCTTACGCGCGTGGGGATATACTCCGCCGGAGAGTTCCCCACGTCAAATCCAGCGATGGGAAGGCCTCCCCGTTCACCCCCTAAGAGCGCGGTCCCCGCGGGAAGGGTTGCGGCTGTTTTTTGGGCGTCGGCCACTTCGAGGCAGGGAATAACGCGGCTGGCGCCATTATCCAACGCGGCGGTGATCGTGGTGGAGGCCCGTAAAATATCCAAAACCACCACTGTCCCCGCGGCGAGTTCCTCCGCTGTGGTTAATTGAGGTAAAAAATGGACGCAGAGGGTGTTCAGCATGGCACTTCGCGCGAGTTGTCCCGCGCGGTTGGAGGCGGGGTGATATGTAGGTCCATTCGTCGTGCTAGTGGCAGAAGTATTCCTGGTTGGCTGGTTTTTGATCATGCGGAGCCAAGAATTTTTTATCCACACCGGGGCGCCAGCTATGCTTTTCGTCTTTGAATATTTACAATGGACAGTTTAATTGTGACGTAACCACAAGCCTTAAAAGGGTTTGCGTGCTCCGTCCGGCGGGAGTTAACTCCTCGGGCCGGTTAAATCCAGCGGATTATCACAGTTAATCGAGCGTGAACTGTTGACCGTGTTAATAACATTTTTCTTAACGCCTGTGGATTGGTCAATGGTGGAAATTTCAGGTGCAATGTGACGCAAGTCGATAAATCCAACGCCCGCGTGCAAAGAATGTTTGGCGAGATCGCGCCGCGCTATGATCTGATGAATCACGTGCTGAGCGGTGGAATTGATATTTACTGGCGCTGGTTAACCGCTCGGCGGTTGAAGTATGATTTGAAGGATGTGCCGATTTTGGACCTCTGTACCGGCACGGGGGATTTGGCGTTGACCCTGGCTAAACGGACGACCGCTCCGGTCATCGGCGCGGACTTTTGTCCTGAAATGTTGGATATCGCTCGCAAAAAAGCGGTTCAAGCCAAATTGCACGCTAGGGTTGCTTTTGTCGAGGCCGACGCCCAGCAGCTTCCGTTTGAGACGGACCACTTTCAATTGGTAACGGTCGCCTTTGGCCTGCGCAATGTATCCGACACCGACCAGGGTTTGCGCGAGATGACACGGGTCTGCCGTCCCGGCGGCCAAGTCGCGGTATTGGAATTCAGCACGCCCCGTTGGCAGCCGTTTAAGGCTTGCTACCAATGGTATTTTAAGAATGTCCTGCCCCGCGTGGGCCAGGCCCTTGCCCGAAATTCATCCGCCGCTTATGAGTATCTGCCCGCTAGCGTGGGGGAATTTCCCGCGTACCAGGCCCTTGTCAAGCGAATGGAAGCCGCGGGTCTGGCGAACGTCAAATTTTATCCCCTCACCCTGGGTGTGGCGACGCTCTACGTGGGAGAAAAGGGGCCAATTGTGAATGATGAATGAAAAATACGGCAGTACTTACGCTTGAAACCAAACACCATGCTCTAAACTCCACTACTCCAGACTCCAGACTCCAGACTCCAGACTCTAAACTCCAGCATGCCCCCGATTGTTCTTGCCCTCACCGGAGCTAGTGGCGCGCCGTACGGTTTGCGTTTACTGCAAGTATTATTGCAGGCCGGGCAAGAAGTTTACTTAACGATTAGCCCCAGCTTTGGCGAAGTGTTGCGTCAAGAATTGGGAATAGAGATAGATTTAAAGCGTTTTACTCCCCAACCGTTGTTAGCTGATTTACAACTGTGGCAAACGCATTTGGCGCAGCAGGGGGGGTGGAAATCCGCATTACCCGGCACTGGAGCTCCTCGTCTGGGTGAGTCGCTCCCCCCATTGCCTATCGATACAAGTCGGTTGCGTTATAGTCATTTTCAGGACTTGCTTAGTCCCATTGCCAGTGGCTCGGCATTGACGGCGGGAATGGTGGTTTGTCCTTGTTCGGGGAGCACATTAGGGGCTATCGCCCATTCCCAGGGGAGTAACCTGATTCATCGCGCGGCGGAAGTGCACCTAAAGGAACGGCGAAAGCTGATTTTGGTGCCTCGGGAAACGCCGCTCTCACTGCCGCAAATTGAAAATTGGCGGACCGCGACCTTGGCGGGGGCCGTGGTTCTGCCCGCCAGCCCCGGCTTTTACCATGAACCCACCGGCCTACTGGATTTGGTAGATTTTGTCGTGGCGCGCATTTGTGATCAGTTGGGTGTAGCGCACAAACTCATGCGTCGTTGGGGATCGGGGCAGGCAACGGAATAAATTATGTAAAAATCATTGCTGCTAGCAGCTATCTTATGGGGCCAATTGCCATCCGCCACGCTAGCTGAAGAATTGCAGGAAGACTGTTTTCCCTTCTATTAACCTATAAAATTGGCTCAAATTCGCGTTGACGTCGCGGGCGGAAACGCCGATAATCCCCGCCACTTTTTTGACTGGCGGGCCGTATGACGGCTTGCGATTTTTTGCCCCCCTGGTGCTGGATTGCCGCGTCAGCGAGTGGTATTCCCACGACTTATCGCGCAGCTATTGGTGATTCTGTCCCTGTTGGGGGCAATCTCCGCCAGTCGCAATGTTTCGCTGCGCGCTGCTCCGGCATATTCGCGCTCCACGACACAAGAATCCCCCGCTGCGCCGCGGGCTGGTTCGGTGACGCGGCCGTCCACCGCAGGTAAAGGAGTGGCAAATTCCGGCTTGCGTTGGCGGTCGACAGCAACCCCGCCGGTTATGTCAGAACCTTATGACGCGATGACGGAAGAGGCTGAAAACACGGAATTTACCCCCCGGACGGCTGCTGTCTTGGCCCAAACCGGCGAGACTACCGCAAACACTCCACTAGCGGAATTGCCCCCTCCTAACCCAAAATCAAACCCAGAAATTCCACGGGAAAAACCGCTTGTACGGGATTCGGGCGCTGCACCCCTACCACCCCCGCCAGTCCCGCAGTCGCCGTTTAATGGTTCCCTTCCCGGGGATAGCCCAGGAATGGAGCAACCCTGGGAAATGAGCGAGCCCCGTCCCCTGCCGGGGATTTCCGCGGAAGAGGCGAACGAGTTTCTTCCCGGGCCGCCGGACGGGAAGTCCCCTTGGGCCGAAGCTCCTCCGGTTGCCGACGACCTCAACTGGCTTCCACGTGTTTTTCGGCAACGGGCCCAAGAACGTTACACGGGGCACGGAGAGCCCCTGGTCGCGGGATCGTGGCTAAATCGGCCGTATTACGTGGGTGGGTTTATCGGCGGGATCTCGGGAGAGACACTCATTGCCGACGAGGTGAATCTGGGGACTGGCTTTTTGGGCGGGTTTCGCCTGGGCTGGGATTATGACCATTATTGGGGCTTGGAAACGCGATTGGCCTTTAGCGAGCAGGGCATCGATTTTTTGGGGAGTCCCGGCAGCGATAATTTTACTAGTCAACTGTTGTTATGGGATGGCAGCCTGGTGTATTACCCTTGGGGGGACGCGCGGTGGCGGCCGTATGTGGGCTTGGGGATTGGCATCGCTGACTTTGACTATACCGATGTCAGCGGCTTGCGCCGTAGCGAGGGAGTATTATCCACGCCAATCGGCGCGGGTCTAAAATACCGCCATAATCAATACTGGACGTGGCGTCTTGATGTCACGGATAACATTATTTGGGGGGGGCAGGCCGGTTATGAAACGCAAAACCAACTCTCCTTGACCGCCGGGGTCGAATTGCGCTTTGGCGGCACGCGCAAAAGCTATTGGCCGTGGAACCCCAGCCGACGCTGGCGGTAGCCGCAAAAATTGCTACCGTCGCGCGCGGCGGTACCTGTAAAATGGTCTTGATGTTATGGAAGTAACATTTTTGACCCTCTTCCGCTAAATCGGAAATGGTTGCTTTATCCCCGAATTCCTGGGATATTAGTCGCTTTGCTGGCCGTTTCTTATCACGGCCATTTTTAGCATCACGTTTTTCATATTCTTGAACTCTTTAACTTCTTGTACTTTTTTAAAACAGGGGTCGTCATGATGCCCATGCTTACACGGTTGGCGTTCTGTACGTTGGGAGTGTTGCCCTGGATCATGGGCTGCGGGGGGCAATCCACGTCTCCTGCCGCGGCGCAAGCGACGATGAATGCCGGTAACGCACCCGCTGCCGCCGCTGGAAACGCAGCGACTCCTACCCCGGTACAGCCTCCCGGGCCGCCAAAACCGGCCCTCGCGCCAGGCAAGATCGTGCCCGCCCTGGAATTGGCGAAGGTCTTGGACATGCGCAAGTTAAAATTTCACAAGGAAGCCACGGTCGGGCGACGACAAACGGGTTTAATTTACGCCCTCGTCCCGGGAGAACAAAAACCGATCAAGGAATACCTGACCCAGCAACTGGCGGAGCAAGGCTGGGTGCCTGGAACCGGTCCCAATGACAATCAAGTCTATGAAACCAGTTCCAATACGAATTTTGTAAAAGCAGGGGGATACTCCCTTAGTTGTTCAATTTCCGAGGGGGGTGAACCGGGCAAAACAGGCGTGATGTTGGTCTATTACGGCAATTATGACGTGCGCAACCTGCCCCATCCCGCGGACTGGACAGAGCTGTATGGCAGTCAACACCAGGTCATGTGGGTCACTCCCCTCAATGTCGCCGATTCCCACGCGGCGATGATGAAAAGCCTTGCCGCTGCTGGTTGGCAGAAATATGTCCGGCCTAACACCTCTGGAAATAACGATGCCGAGCGGCCCACCGTGACTCTGCGGAATCAAGGTTACACATTGACCTGTTCCACCAGCGCCGCCCCGGCTCAACAGGGAAAAATCGTCGTGCAAATTACCCTACAAACCCTTGGGAACGAACTGCCCGCGCCAGCCGAGGCGACCGATGTGGAATACGATGATTCCGACTGGAAACTCTTTTGCAAGATTCCCGGCACCATCGCCAAAGTCAGCGAATACTACGATCAGGCGATGATCGCCGCGGGCCACAAGCTGTTCACTCACGACGAAGAGCAAGAGGGGAAGCGAATTTTACGGTACAAGACCCCCCGCGAAGACATCATTATGATCACGCTCGAGCAGCAGCCAGAAGGCATCGTGTCAGTCGATGCCCAGGGGTTCCCGATTGAGATCTTGCGCGAGTCAAAGGAAGAAGCGAAAAATAGCGCTGGTCCCGCGGAAGCCGAAGAGCAGCCACCAAAGCCAATATTAGTAAGCCAAATTCCGCTCCCCAAGAAAATGGTGAACTTTCAATACTTAGCGGCGGAGAAACAGGTGTTGTTGAAATCCCAGGTTGATCTGGAAAAGACTGTCGCTGCCATTCGTGAAAGCATGGGCGAATCAGACTGGAAAGAATCAGCCGCTGCCCAGGTCAATACTCCCCAAAAGGTGCAAATGCAGTACACATTGGGAGAGTCCCGCGTGACGATTACGGTGACCAAGCCAACTCGCAAAGGATTTTTAACCGCAATTGAGGTGCAGACCGAGGGAATCGATTGGAGCGAATGGGAAAAATAGTGTGCGATGCGAATTGGGGCTAGGTTAATACCCTCACTCACAACCTGCAATTCGTAATTTGCGTCTCCAAAATTGCCGACGCGCCCAGTTGTTCCAGTTGTTCCATGATAGGGATGACTTCTTGCCGCCGGACCATCACCTTGACCGCGCACCAAGCCGCGTCCTCGAGCGCGCTTACCGTGGGGGAGTTGAAACCCGGCGTGATCTTTTCCGCTTGGGCCAGCTTGGCCCGAGGCACGTTGTATTCCAACAGGGAGTATGCCCGCGCGATGACGACCCCTTCGAGCCGCCGCACCACGCGGTCGGCCAATTCCGCGTGCCGCGCGGCGCGGTTCTGGATCAGAATTGTCTCGTAGCTGCCAATTTCGTCCAAGATCCGCAGTTGATTGGCCGCCAGCGTGCTGCCGGTTTCGACCAGATCAACAATTCCGTCCGCCACGCCCAAGGCGATCATGATTTCGACAGACCCGGACAGATTGACCAGATGGGCCGAGGCGCCATGTTTGGCCAGATATTGCCTTGTGACATGGGGAAAGCTGGTGGCGATGCGCAGGCCGTTGAGTTCGGCGGCGGATTTGACCGGGCTGGATTCTGGCACGCAGACAGCCAGTCGGCAGGTCCCCACGCCGAGGGGGAGCCTGTGGACGACATCGGCGGCGCTTTCCAGGATGAGGTCCCCCCCGGTGATGCCTAGGTCGATGGCTCCTTCAGCGCACAGGACGGGGATGTCGTCGGTGCGGAGGAAGGTGACATCGACGGGAAGTTCCTTCACCCGGGCAAAGAGCGTTCGCTCGCTGCGGCGAAAGCTGAGCCCCGCTTGTTTGAGGAGTTCCTCGGCCAATTCGGCCAACCGCCCCTTGCTAGGGACGCCGATGCGTAGATTGTGGGTCATGGGGGAGATGGGAATTTACGATTGATTGGAGTTGTTGTTAACTGGACCTTTGGTGATTTTATCTTTTTCTGAAGAGTCATCATTTTCCGCTGCATTTTTTTCTTCCTTGCTTCTAGCAATTGCTTTCAGCATTTTGTTGATTTTCTTTTTTGCTTCATCGGCTTTGTCACCTTCCATAACTTCACGCTTGATGACTTCGTTAATCAAGACCAACTGAATTTGCTCAATTTCAATGCGCACGTCAGGAGAGATTTGCTTGAGCCCTTTGCGAATTGAATTTAATACTGGATTTGACAAAAGCATGTTTCCAATAAAGAAGCGACTAAGAGCTTGCTGTTGGGTATGGTAATCACCGAGAAGTGATTTGACCCATGCTTCACGACACCACATAAATAAAATTTGCAAATCATCCTCTTGCTTGGTGTTTAGGCAGCAAAAATTTATGTCAATTACAAGGTCTTTGTCGATGGGTTTAGAAAATGCGACCTTGTAAACCCTCCAGTGAATACCATTTGTTAAGATTACCCAGTCAACACCTTCGTTGGTTGCATAATCTACAGCTTGCTTGACATGGCCATCTTTAAGTTCCAAGCCGATTGCCTTGACTTCAATCAAGCATTTCAATTCATTGTCTAGCTTGATTGCCAAATCGCAAAAAGTGCCTTTGATCGCATACTCAGAAGTAACCTCAGAGTACTTATCATAACCAAAAACTTCCGTAAGCATGTCCTTAACAATAGTTACTGTATCGGCCTCGCCCACATCACGGGACTTTGACTGGTCCAAGATTGGTTGGAACTTCTTGATCCCGGAGACAAGCCGATCCTGCACTTTTTTGGGAATGTTGGGCATCTGCTAGCCTCCAAATGCTTAAATAGTGAGAATTGGAGTTTTTCGTCCATGTTTTTTTTAATCGAAAATAGATGCCTTAACTAGTAGACTTACAAGAATAATTTTAAAAATGAAAATTTAATTTGTGGATGGTAATCGAAGTGTGGACTTACACCCATCAAACGCTAGACTGTTCCACGAAATTTATCTTGGTGCGATGATGAATCGGGCCGTTGGCCCTGCCAAATTGATGTTAACCATATACCTAAGGCGACGCTGCGCTTGCCCTAGGCTGGGATAGGTTGGGCCTTTGGCCCGCAAGTTATTATCACTTTTTGCGCAAAGAACTGCCATGTTTGGCCCACAAGCGAATAACGATGTTAGCCGTCCATCACTCGTATTGCAAACAAAAATCCTAAAGCAAACGCGATTTGCCCTCTGGTTTATTGAATGTTTAGTCTCGCGGAAATGTAATGTGTCAGCCCCCCGCCAACCGCGGCTCTTGCTGCGTAATACAGTGAAACGCCCCCAGGCCCCAGGCCAGTTCGCGGGCAAACAGGCCGAGCACCTCGCGCCCCGGAAACAGCGGACGCAGGATGTCCAGTGCCGCATGATCCGCCGGATCGCCAAATTGCGGGACTAGCACCGCGCCATTGGCGATATAAAAGTTGCAGTAACTGGCTGGCAGACGCTGCCCCTCATAATCCATGGCCCGTGGCAGGGGCAAGGGAATAATCGTCAACGGCTGGCCGTCCTGGTCGCTAAAACTTTTTAAGCGGCGCAGGTTATCTTGCAATGCGGCATAATTTTCGTCCGTCGGATCTTCCTCCACCGCCGCCACCACGGTCGTGGGATTCACAAACCGCGCTAGCTCGTCAATGTGGCCGTCCGTGTCGTCACCCACGATTCCCGCGCCTAACCAAAGGATATTCGTGACATTCAGATAATCCGTCAGGTATTTCTCGACGCTGGCGCGGTCCAGGTGGGGGTTGCGGTTGGGATTGAGCAGGCATTGTTCCGTGGTGATGAGCGTGCCGCGGCCATTCACATCAATCGCCCCCCCCTCCAGAATAATTCCAGGGGTAAATTTGTTTCGGCCGGTCAGCGCGGCGATTTCGGTCGGCAAGAGGTCATCCAGCTCGTAGGGGGGGTATTTGCCCCCCCAAGCGTTATATCCCCAGTTAATCAGCGCGGGGGGCGCGCCCGGTTTTCCATTCAAAAAGATAGGCCCACTATCGCGCAGCCAGGCGTCGTCCGTGCGCACGTCATGGACGGTGACACGGCTTTGGTTTTGAAAGAGGCGGGATACCTCGGGAAAAAGCGATTCCCCCCCAGCCAAGATGTGGACCGGCTCGTGCCGCGCCAACGTTCGGACTAAATGAGCGTATAAGCGAGGTATGGGCGTAAAATTTCCCGGCCAACTCGCTTCCTTGTGCGGCCAAGAAAGCCACGTCGCGGCGTGTGGTTCCCACTCGGCGGGCATTCGGTAACCCAGCGCGCGGGGAGTTTGCCCCGACCAATTATCCTGTTGGGACGTGGTTTCGCTGGGGATCTCTGTGGCGGGGCGATCCAGGGCCATGCGGGCTGCCGGTCAAAGAGGCGTGAAGGGGTTGTATTTGGATAGGAACTGCCCAGTGAGGTGGGTAGGCTCCCTTCCACTGTTATTGGCCTGATTGTCCGGCAAAACGCAAAAAAATTCAAGTGTCCCAGAGAGGAGGCTGGTTTTGTAGCGTAGGAAGAGCAGACTAGCTGATAATGAAGATAATTAATATATAACTGCACAGTCCTAATTGGAAATTTTTGTATGACAGCGCACAGTATTTCTCCCTACTATACTACATAGATCATCTAATAAAACCGCCCTGGCCGCGTGGGCGGCCAGGGCGTGAAGTTCCTGTACTCTTACCCACTCTAGCGCGTCGGGCCTTCTTCCTCCCCTGGCGCGGGGACGGTGGGATCTAACGGTAGCACCTCCACACGGCGAAACGCTGCGCTACTGGGCGCACCGGCGGGAAGGTCGTACCCCTCTTCGCTACCCGAGAATCCACCCCCACCGGAGGAGTCAGCACCGCTGGGATGCACAGGGATCGGTGCGGACAGTCTCGGCAGTGGTCCGGGGATAGTTGGGGGTGGCACTAGTGGAATGCCAGCGGGAGGAGCGGCATTGGGTGTGGAGGAAATCACATCTCCCAGGGGGCCAGTCCCTGGCAATGGACTACCCCCTCCGCCAAAAAAGCCCATTCCGTCCGCCTCGCGCAGAATGACCTTGTACTGCAAATCGACCGCCTCCTGGCTGGATTGCAGGCGTTTTTCCAGTTTGGCCTCTAGCTCTTGGACTTTTTTCTTTACCTCGTCCAGTTCCCGCACGCGGTACTGCATATCGGCCACAAAGTACTGTTCCAGCGCCTTGCGCAGATCTTGTTCCACTTGCTCGCGCTTGATTTCTGGCGAATGCAATTGCCCTTTCAGTTCCTGGATTTTCTGCATCAGTGCGCCGCGCTGGTCCGGAGGCTGTTGTAACGACTTGATATAGTGAATAGGCCCCGATGAACTTTTATTAATAACTTCTGTGCGATAGACCATTAAAGGAATACGCCCCACATGCTTGAGTTTGCGAATTTCGTCGAGCGAATGCAGTTTATCCAGGGAAATCTGGGGTTGGTCGGCACTGCCGCTTTCTACGGTGCCAATCACCACGGTATCCCACCCCGTGACGATGTCTGAAGTGCGGTGACCAGGCCCGCCAGGACCAGCATCAGGCGATCCACCGGGACCGGTGACAGGTGATGGACCCACCCCCGTTACGCCCCCCGGTATGCCCGGTCCCCCTACTTCGGGGAGTATGGGACTACCCGCCCCTCCTGTTGTCGCTCCCGGAGGTGCGCCTGCTCCGGCAGACGTTGTCTCTCCGGTGGGATTTAGCGCGTTTGGGAACTGCTGGGCCAGTGCCGCGGTCAGGGCGACACTCATCAATGCCCCCCCAGCCAAAAGGTAAACCATACGTGAATTCATCAAAGCAGGCATAAACATCTCCAAGGAAAAAGAGTTGGCAAGCCGGGTCGAATAAAATCATTCTTGTTCTAACTGCCGCAAGCGTGTTTGCAGTTCCACTGTCTCCAGGGGGGCAGTGTCGCACGGGATGGCTTCGCATGCCGCAGGTTCCGTGACTGTCTGCAACCGCGCGTTGATTTGTGCCAGTTCCGCGGCAAATTCCGCGTCCGCCTGTGGCGCTAGCAGCAGCCCCGCGGGATCATAATTTGGCAAGGAGGACAGTTTGGCGGTTTCTTGTAGCGGTTTGTTGCCGATGCGCACGTCAGGTTTCTCAGCGGAGGGTGTTGGATTTGCCCTGGTAGGCTGTGAGGCAATTTTTCTCATCGTGTCGGTATTGGCATTAACACCTTTATCCAGGCCGTTCCACCACCATGCCGCCACTATCAACAGACAAGCCGCCAGCGCCGCGCTCCCCACCAGCGCGCGCTGCTGACGTCGCAGGTATTGCCGCGCGGCCCGTAACCAGGGACGACGGGGATTTTGCGCGGACTCTAGTTGCGCGAGCAATCGACTTCGCGCTTCGACGGCGGAAGGAATTCTGCGCGCGGGGCGCTTTTCTAGTAGGTTGTCAATCAGGTCCGACAATTCATCCGGAATTTCGGGATTGATCTGCCACACCGGCCGCTGCCGGTCATGCACGATCCGGTGCAGCACCCCCATCGCCCGTTCCGCCCGAAAGGGGGGCCGGCCCGTTGCCATAAAGTAGAGCACTGCCCCCAGGCTAAAGAGATCCGTCCGTTGGTCGGTCGCGTCCCCGTTGGCTTGTTCGGGGGACATGTAATGCGGCGTCCCCGCCACGATCCCCGTATTGGTCAGGCTGGCGTCATCCACCGTCCGGGCCAGGCCAAAATCCGTCAGCAGCACCCGTTCGACCCCATTCTCTAGGAGGATGTTCGCGGGTTTGATATCGCGGTGGACCAGTCCTTGTTCATGCGCGGCGGCCAGTCCCGCCGCCGCCTGCGCGCCTATCCTTAAAATTTCTTTGACCGTCAGCGGTCCATTCCGCTCGACGCGGGCTTGCAAGGATTCTCCCGCGATAAACTGCATGACCAAAAACGGCACATCCCGCGTATTTTCCCTTGTGCGGGGGGCGGTCTCGACCGTGTGGATGGCCACGACATGCTCGTGCACAACCGCGGCGGCGGCTTTCGCCTCGCGCGCAAACCTGGCTCGCGCCGCCCCGCTGTGCGCCAAATGCCGGGCCAATACCTTGATCGCCACCGGGCGATGCAGTTCGGTGTCAAAGGCCTTGAGCACCACGCCCATGCCGCCGCTGCCGATGACTTTTTCGATTTCGTATCGACCAAGCCGACCCAGCATTTCGGGATGGCTGGGGGGGCTGAGAAACTCCAGCGTGGGTGTGGATTCACTCTCCGCCGGTTCATCCGCAAATATCGGCCGATCACCCGTGGGCCACAAATATACGTGGCTGCTCGAGGGATCGCCGCCAGGGACACTAACGTTTCCCACGTTAAGCTGCGTGATGTCCGTTCCGCTGAGCATTTCCCGCACGAGGGGCATAAATTCCGCCGAACCGGTTAATTGATCCAGCCGTTCCTGGCAGAGGGGGCAGTCTTCGACATGCGCGGCGGCCTGTTGAAAGTCAGGGCTGGATTCAGCGCCATGCACTAGCAATTCCAGAGCGCGGTCGTCGGCATGGGGAGCAAGATGGATGGTCATGGCTGCCTCAATGGTCATGGGGGATGGTGGTATTGGCTACAAGTTCGCGTAAGCGGCCCAGGACACGGCAACGGGCGATGTGGACAGCGCCCGTGGTCATGTCTAGTTCTGCGGCGGCCGCGGCGCAGGTCAGGTTGTCGAGGCTGGTCAGGGCAAAGGCCCGCCAAGTCTTTTCGTGAACTTGGTGGCGGACTTTATCGGCGGCCCAGGCAAAGATTTGGCGTTGAAGTTCCTGGTCGAGATCGGTGGAAAGGTTGCTTTCGGGCGCGGGCTGATTATCAAACAGGGGAGTTAAATCGCTCCCTCCCGCGCTCCAGGGGCGGTATTTGCGGCGGGTCAGGACCTTGAGCAATTGATTACGGGCGATGGTAAACAGCCAATCACGAAAGCGGCCGCGTTCTTTGGCGGGATCCCACCGACCAATCGAGCGTGAGACCGCCAGGAAAACATCTTGGACCAGATCGCGGGTGTCGGCTTCTTGCAGACCGCGACCGCGGGCCAAGCGGCAGATGAGTGGTTCATAAATTTCGGCAAACTCCCGCCAGGCCGCATGATCGGCGGTGTCGGGCAACCGCAGAATCAAGCTGGCACGGGTATCGGGGGCGGGCGTGGTCACGGGGGGAGTTTGGAGGAGTGGCGTAGTGGAAGAGTTGCGCGAAATGGCAGGGAGACAGCTTGGCCCTATTGTAAACAGCCGCGCGGGGGCGGTGGCTTTCACGGGGTGTGGGGGGTGGTGATAGGAACGATGTACAAAAAAATCGCATTCTTTTTTATTTGTCTTGAATTATTCACCGTAACAATTAACTTTGCTCCCCCCCGCCCCCCCGCCCACGCGCTTGAATTTGTGCCAACGGATGTGGTATTCTCGGAAGATTTAACACTCCCGCACAAATTGGGCGTGTTTGTCGCAACTTGTTACTGCTATTAATTTTACGGCTATTCCCCAGGATTTCACGTGCCCAAGCGTACCGACATCCACAAGATTTTAATCATTGGTTCCGGCCCGATTATCATTGGCCAGGCCTGCGAATTTGACTATTCCGGGACGCAGGCGTGCAAGGCCCTGCGCGAGGAAGGGTACGAGGTCGTCCTGGTCAATAGCAACCCCGCCACCATCATGACCGACCCCGGCACGGCGGACCGCACTTTTATTGAGCCGCTCACCTGGGAAATCGTGGAAAAAGTCATCGCCGCCGAACGCCCTGACGCCCTATTGCCCACGCTGGGTGGCCAAACCGGACTCAATCTGGCCATGTCCCTGGAAAAAAAGGGAATCCTGGCGAAATACAACGTCGAAATGATCGGCGCGCGGGCGGATGTCATTCAAAAAGCCGAAGGCCGCCAGGAATTTAAAGAGGCCATGGAAAAAATCGGCCTCGATGTCTGCCGCGGCCGCACGGTTAAAAATATCACCGACGCCCGCGCAGCCCTGGCCGAAATTGGCCTCCCCTGCGTCATCCGGCCCAGCTTTACCCTGGGAGGCAGCGGCGGTGGCTTTGCCTACAACCACGAAGAGTTCGAAACCATCGTCCAGCGCGGGCTCGATCTTTCTCCCGTGACCGAAGTCCTGATCGAGGAATCCATCCTCGGCTGGAAAGAATACGAAATGGAGGTCATGCGCGACGCCGATGATAACGTTGTCATCATCTGCGCCATCGAAAATTTTGACCCGATGGGCGTGCACACCGGCGACAGCATCACCGTGGCACCGGCGCAGACTTTGACGGACAAGGAATACCAGCGGATGCGCGACGCCAGTTTGGCCGTCATCCGCGAGATTGGCGTGGAAACGGGGGGCTCGAATATTCAGTTTGCCATCGATCCGCGCACCGGGCGGATGATTGTCATCGAAATGAACCCCCGCGTCAGCCGCAGCAGCGCGCTGGCCAGCAAGGCCACCGGCTTTCCCATTGCCAAAATCGCCGCCAAATTGGCCGTCGGTTATCGGCTGCACGAACTAGCCAACGATATCACCCGCGAGACCAAGGCCTGCTTTGAACCGACCATTGATTACGTCGTGACAAAGATTCCGCGCTTCGCCTTTGAAAAATTTCCCGAGGCCGATCCCCGCCTGACCACCCAGATGAAAAGCGTGGGCGAGACGATGGCGATTGGCCGCACGTTTAAGGAATCATTTCAAAAAGCACTGCGTGGGCTAGAGGTCGGCAGTTTTGGCTTTGGCAGCGATAATAAGGACCTGTGGGGTACGCCGCTACAGCCCAGTTTGGATGACATCCGGGCAAAAATCGCGGTGCCGGGGGCGGACCGGGTGTGGCACTTGCGTTACGCGTTCAAAGCGGGTTTATCGGTGGAGGAAATCCACGAGATCACCCATATTGACCCGTGGTTTTTGGACGAATTGCAGCAAATTGTAGAGCTGGAAACAGAGTTGCGCGCGGTGGCGAATCTGGCCAGTTGCCCCACGGAACTCTTGCGGCGGGCCAAACGGTTTGGTTTTTCGGACCGGCAGCTTGCGCATATTTGGAATACAACGGATATGCAAGTGCGCGAGGAGCGCAAGCGGCGGGGGATCATCGCCACGTTTAAGTCGGTCGATACGTGCGCGGCGGAGTTCGAGGCTTACACGCCGTATTATTATTCCACCTACGAGACCGAGGATGAAACCCCGGCTAAACAGCCTGGAACCAAGCGGATCATGATCCTCGGCGGCGGGCCCAACCGCATTGGCCAGGGGATCGAGTTTGATTATTGCTGCTGCCATGCCAGCTTTGCCCTGGCGGAACTGGGGATCGAATCGATCATGGTCAACAGCAACCCCGAGACCGTCAGCACCGATTATGACACGAGCGACATTTTGTTCTTTGAGCCCCTCACGACCGAGGACGTGCTCAACATTTGCGACCGGATGCAGCCAGACGGGGTGATTGTGCAGTTTGGCGGGCAGACGCCGCTCAACCTGGCCCGCGCGCTCTGGACGGCGGGCGTGCCGATCATCGGCACCAGCGTGGACACGATCGAGAACGCCGAAGACCGCGAAAAATTTGCCCAACTGCTGGAGCGGCTGAATTTGCGGCAACCCCCCAATGGCATTGCCCGGACGATGGATCAGGCCCGCGCGGAAGCGGCCAAAGTCGGTTTTCCCTGTTTGGTGCGGCCCAGCTTTGTGCTCGGGGGCAGGGCGATGGAAATTTGTTACGACACGGCGCAGTTTGAGCGTTACGTGACCGAGGCATTCCTGGTCAGCCAGGGGCAGCCGGTGCTGATTGATAAGTTTTTGGAAGACGCGATCGAGGTCGATGTCGACGCGATTGGCGATGGGCAGGACGTCATCGTCGCGGGGATCATGGAGCACATTGAAGAAGCGGGGGTGCATTCCGGCGACTCGGCCTGCGCGATCCCGCCGTACAGCCTGTCGGGGCCGACAATCCAGGAAATCCGCCAGGCCACCATTGCCCTGGCCAAACACATGCGCGTCATTGGGCTAATGAACGTGCAGTACGCGCTGAAGCGCGAGGATGACCGACTGGTCCTGTACGTATTGGAGGTGAATCCCCGCGCTAGCCGCACGGCGCCGTTTGTGGCCAAGGCCACCGGACTGCCGATTGCCAAGGTTGCGGCCAAGGTCATGGCGGGCCAGTCACTCGCCGCGCAGGGAATCACCAGCGACCCCATCCCCACGCATGTCAGCGTAAAAGAAAGCGTCTTTCCCTTTGTGAAATTTTCCGGCGTGGATATTATCCTGGGTCCGGAAATGAAAAGCACCGGCGAAGTCATGGGGACGAGCGAGCGGTTTTCGATCGCCTTTGCCAAGGCGCAATTGGCCGCGGGGACAGTGCTGCCGACCTCCGGGACGATTTTTTTATCCATGCACACGCCAGCGGCCAAAGCGGCGATCGTCCCCTTGGCGGCGCGGCTGGTCAAACTGGGCTATCAACTGGTCGCCACGGTGGGAACCGCGCTCAGCCTGGAAAAAGAGGGGATCCCCGTCGAACGGCTCAAGAAACTGCAAGAAGGGCATCCCAACCTGCTGGATTACATTATCGACAGCCGCGTGCAGCTCATTATCAACACCCCAGGGGGAAAAGGGGCCCGCACGGACGAGGGGCGGATCCGAGCGGCGGCGGTCAGCCACGGCGTCCCGTGTATCACGACGCTCCCCGCCGCCGAGGCCGCGGTCCGCGCGATCGAGGCCCTGCGCGAAGAGTCCATGGAGGTGCAGGCGATTCAGGACCGACTGCGGGAAGTGCTGGAGTTGGCAGCGGCCGGAACGCGCTAGCGTATGGTAGGCCGCGACGCGTAGCGGGGTTCTTGCATTCTATTACACGATAGTAGTTCAATGGCGAATTCAGCAATTCCAACGCAATTCACTGCTAAAACATGGATATATAGCATTCAGCTAATCGTGTTTGGCGGGCTTGCTGCTTTTTGCTTTTTGTTTGGACCGTTGTTTTTATTCGGTTATCTAAAACGAGCAGATGGAAAATCTGCCTTCGAAGCTGGGATTGCACTCTCAGTCATGTCACTGCCGTTTCTGTTGGTTGCGGCACTCGCAGCTTTTAATCTCTTGGCACGTCGACGTCCACTTATCCGGATTTGTCAGGAAGGCATTGAAATCAATCTGATTGGTTCATCGTCGTTAGATAACGTGCCGTACCTTCCGGGGTTGGTTCGCGTGTTATGGCTGGTCTTTTCACTGCAAGGTTTTCGCCAGCAATTGCTGATTTCACTATGGGAATCACTGCACCAATCCAAGGTATCTGGCCCGCCTATGGCACGAACCTTGACACTAATTGGCGCATTTTATCGACAGGGTCTTTCCGGGCCTAATCAACAAACTCCCGTTGCCACGAGAATCACATTTCCGGAAGTCGCATTTGCAAGGCCACTGCATGAAGTTGCTTCGGCACTCCGTGCTTATTGTCAAAACTCAGAATTGAGAAGCAATCTTCCGCATTTAAGTCGTTAGAGATTGCAGTTAATTACAATTGCCGGGTACTCCTGATTAGCGTTTAGCCTCGGTTATTGACTGGCTACCTCAGGAACTTGTTCCTGGGGCGCGCAGCGGTAAGAATCGTACTTGCAAATACTTCCGCTCAACTATGGGGCTGCTTGTGCTGCGCACACCGCATTAAGTGTCGATACTACCCGCTGGCCAAGTTGGTGGGTTGTTCGTGGGGGTGCCAACAAATGGCTTTCAGCAAGAACGGTGCAAAATTAAAATAAAAATAGTAAAAACGACAGTGTTAACCGCGCCAGCTCGACCCTTACACCAATACCAAAGATTAGGGGGCATATTCTTATGCGTGACCAAGTACTTCAAGCCTTCCAGGTATTAGAAGGCGCAACTACATGGTCGGACGTACTCGAAGCATGTCGACAGCTCTTCATGCACTCGGATGAATACCACCATGCGGGGCAAAATCCATTTGTTCCTGCCGAAGTCGATGCGGTTGGCAAGGCAATATTAGAATACATAGAGAATCCTGACTACCCAGTGCTCCGTGAAATCGTATTCCAGGTTCCCCGGCCACTAGAGGGAAGTTCTATTGAAATCAATGAATATGCATCCATATTTTCCGATGATATGCTGTATCAGAACGGTTCAATCGAGTTCGCATCGCTTGATCTTGAATACCTGCGGAGTCGTCTGAAAATCTATCTCGTAGGAATTCTTTTTCGGTATCAGTTCTGCATCTCCGAGGATCGCGCGGCATTTCCAGTTTCTAAGATTCTCGACTATATGGATGGCGTAAAAGTACTGTTTTCGCAAGAGCAAAGGGATGCTGAGCTACACGACGCACTTTGGACGACGCTTAAAGCACTTGATTCTCTTGAGCCGCATCACAGAATAGAGGAAGAGGCGTGAAGGGTGCCGCGAGTTAATGAATAGGTTTCAATCTTTTGTAATATGAATCGGGCCGTTGGCCCAACATTTTTTTATTTCCCTATAACCTAGGGCGACGCTGCGCTTGCCCTAGGCTGGGATCGGTTGGGCCTGTGGCCCACACAGCGTCAAGCGTGTTTACCCAGCAAAGAGTCAAATGCTTCTGGCCCATCCATTTTTCATTTCTGAGCCTTGAGTGAAAGCGAGTATAGCCCAAATTATTGACTGGCTACCTCAGGAACTTGTTCCTGGGCCGCACAGCGGTAAGAAGCATACTTGCAAAGATTTCCACTCAACTGTGGGGCTGCTTGTGCTGCGCAGACCGGAACAAGTTCTCGGGTCACCCGCGTGCCCTAGGTGGTACCGCGCCTTCGTAATTTTTCTAACAAAGTCAATTTGGGCTTCGTCGCCGTGTTAATATCCATATGGCACTGACGACGGTGATGCCCGCAAATACCAAACCGCTCGGCTCTGGCACAGCCATGTCTTCGATCCGCACATAATCGACGTTGAGTGTTCCCAGATGAGATGGTCCACCGGCGCCATTGAAGGCATAGTACCTGAAGCCTAACGATATGCTAGTTACCGGGTTTGTGGCGACTCCCGTGTAAAATCGACTCCCGTCCCAATCTGCTTTGACCAAGTTGTTCGACCGATCAAGATCCACGCTCGCCGTGTCGGCAAGCGGCGCGGACCCCATCCCCGTGTCTGTGAAGGTGTTCCCAAAACCCACGTATCGGCTGCCCGAAAACACAACCCAGCCGTCGGACATGATTGCCCGTCCCACGGTGTCGCCGTTGCTGTCGAATAGACGCAGCTCAACCGATTGCATCGCACGTACGCTATTGCTGCCCCCTGGAACTATTGAATCCCAAGAAAAGTCAAAGTCGATATGAAAGTCCGAGACTGGCGGGATGTTACGGCTAAGCGTAACAGTCGCAATTGGTCCGCCGTTACCCGAGTTGATCACCGTGGGGGCAATATCAGTGACAGAGAGTGTTGTTCCGCTTTCTGAATAAGTCCAACCCGTCGCATTGGTAAGCGTCACGTTCCAAGCAGGGTCAAGAACACCATCATTAAAGTGATCTTCTAGCACCGTTGCCGCACCAGCGGGCAAAGTTATGATTGAGAAAATTGTGAGAGTTGCAGTAACAAGAAGCATGATACGGCAACCCAACGAGCGAAAAACAAGATTCATGAGCAGTTCTCCCCAATTTAAGATAGAAAAGTTAAATGCTGTGTAAATTTCATAATTCATTCTAACGCTTTTGATTGCCTGGTGCAAAAGTAATGCTTGTATATGTTTGTAATGGCCTTGAAGATGCAGCTTATTAGCGTGTAAGTAGAGCGTTGCGGTGTGCCTTTTCGCACACTGCAAGTGGCCAGTGGGTAGCTTAAGTTATTGACTGGTTACCTCAGGAACTTGTTGCTGGCGCAGCGATAAGAAACAAACTTGAAATTCGTTTCGCTTTACTCAGTGGGCTGCATGTGCTGCGCAGGCCGGAAAAAGTTCCTGTGCCATCCGTAGGATATCCATGAATGAAAAAATCTTTTTGGATACACCTGTATGAATCGGGCCGTTGGTCCTACCTATTGAGTTTTACCATTAACCTAAGGCGACGCTGCGCTTGCCCTAGGCTGGGATAGGTTGGGCCTGTGGCCCGCATAAAATTTAAAACGGCTAGCCTAGTTTATTGACTGGCTACCTCAGGAACTTGTTCCTGGGCCGCACAGCGGTAAGAAGCATACTTGCAAAGATTTCCGCTCAACTATGGGGCTGCTTATGCTGCGCACACCGGAACAAGTTCCCGGTGCAACCCGCGGAACCCGCGTCCTAGGTGGGACTGCGCAGAAGCTGCATTTTTGATAGGGGAAAGCCGGATAGCGGCTGGTCCCACCCTACGAACTTCTTGTGCTGCCCACACCGGAACAAGTTCCCGGTGCTATCCCCTCCCGCTTTTTTGTTGACGCCCAGACTAGCCTGCTGTATGTTACAAAGGCTTTTCCCACAGCCCATTTTCACGGCAGCACACATTCCCCACCACGCCCATGCCCCCCTGGCTAGTTTGGACAATCCTCGCGCTGGTTTCCTGGGGCATTTGGGCCGCGTTGTCCAAGGCCCTGGGGGACGCCGTCACGCCGCGGCAATGCCAAGCGTATTCCACACTGGGTATTTTGCCGATCCTTGGCGGCTTGGGCTTTTCTGAGCAGGTAAAGATTGAAGCGGATCTGGCCTGGAGCATTTGGTATGCTTTTTTTGGCGGGTTGATCACGTGCGCGGGGAATCTGTTTTATTATGCGGCGCTGGCGCGGGGAAGCAAGGTGGCGACCGCGGTGTCGCTGACCGCCCTCTATCCGGTCGTGACGGTGCTCTTGGCGGTGACCGTGTTGAACGAGCGATTAAACAGTGTGCAAGTCATTGGATTGTTCCTGTCGCTGGGGGCGATTTGGTTAATTAATATTGCCGGCGAAGGAAGCGTCCTCTCGAGTGTGAACTTTTTGGCGTTATTACCGATTGTACTCTGGGGCTGGTCGGGCTTTATGGAAAAAGTCGCCACGCTGACCCTGACCGGCGAGACCGCGGCCATGTTTTACCTGGGGGCGTTTCTGCCCGTGGGCCTGTACTTTGCCCTGACCGAACCATGGCCGCGCGGGCTGACAGTGAACCAATGGCTGATTCTGCTGGCGGTGGGATTTTTACTGGCGTTTGGGAATTACGCGGTGCTGATGGCGTTTGCCTACCAGGGTAAAGCGGCGGTTATTGCCCCGATTACCAGCCTTTATCCCATGATTAGCATTCCCTTGGCGGTGTTGTTTTTTCGCGAGTGGATCGGCCCACGCGAAGGAGTGGGAATCACGCTGGCATTACTGGCGGTGCTGGCGCTGACGTGGGAATTTCCCCAGGAGGTAAATACCGCGCGGCATGATGTTGTTTTAGCCGTAGGACGCTAGCCAGCGGTTACAGCGGCAGAAACCATGGGCGAGTGCCCAGCGGCTGATAGACCCACAGCGGCAGAAACCATGGGCTAGCGCCCAGCGGCTGACCTATACATCAAGACTATTAAATCATTCATTTTTACTAAGGTGTCGCATGAGTCTGTCGATTGTGGATCGTATAAAATCCGGCGTTGTCCTGGGGGATGGCGGTTACCTCATCGAACTGGAACGCCGCGGCTATGTGGATAGCGGCTCCGGTCGCGAGCGCGTGGGGACGGGGCGCGGCAGCGGACAATTCACGCCAGAAGTCGCCATCGAAAACCCCGACGCCCTGCGCGAACTGCACCGCGAGTTTCTTTTGGCCGGTTCACAGGTGCTGCAGGCCCTGACGTTTTTTGGGACGCGGGAAAAGCTCAATCGCGCGGGGTACGGGGGCGAGACCGAAAAGATCAACGCCACGGCGGTCAAGTTGGCCAAGGAAGTCGCGGGAGAGCAAGCGCTCGTTGCGGGAAGCGTCTCGCGCACGCAATTGACCGAGCGCGAGGGGATGGCCTCGCTCGATAAATCACGCGAGCATATCGCCGAACAGATTCGTTTGCTGAAGGACGCGGGGGTGGACTTTTTGATCTTGGAAACATTCTTTCACCTGGCGGAAATGCGCGTCGCGCTCGAGTGCGCCGCTGCCGCAGGATTACCCGCCGTCGCCACGATGAGCTTTCGCCCACTGATTAGCAAATGCAGCGATGACCACACGCCGGCGGAATGCGCCCGCGTGATGGCCGACCTGGGAGCGATAGCCGTGGGTGCCAATTGCGAACAGGACCCGCGGCGGATGCTGCCGCTATTGCGCGAGATGCGTGCCGCGACCACGGTACCCTTGGCCGCGCAACCGGCGGCATTTCATACGACCGAGGAATGCCATTCCTTCACGCGCTTGCCCGCGTTTCCCGACGATCTGGAAACGATTCAAGTCTCGCGCAAGGAATTTTTAGAATTTGGCAAAGTCGCGGCGGCGGAGGGGATCGGTTTTGTCGGCGGCTGCTGCGGCTGCAACGCGGCCTATATCAAGGCCCTGGCCACGGGCCTGGCAGCCAGCGAAGTGCAAGCGACCAAGCTGACGGATTCCGTGGGGAAATAACACGACAATAACCATGCAGACACACGTATACCCCACGCCCACGGAGGCCAACAACGCGGCG
>JANRLT010000046.1 GCA_033762255.1 Pirellulales bacterium
CACTCGCCGATCAAGCCGTAGCGGCGACGTTCCGGCGCCATGTTTCCAGTAGGAGGCGACGCAGTAGCCGGTATTCCCCCGTCCGGCGAGTTCAACTCGCCCTTCCCCCGTACCGGCGAGTTCCACTCGCTGATCTGGCATTTATTTAACCGCGACGCGCCGCGGAGCGCGGTATTTGGTTTTTGGCGACTGGTTTTTGGTGATTTGCTCCTTCACCAAGCCGCCGATGGCATCGGCGATCCACGCCACCGTAGGTCCCGCTCGCCGAGCGGGACTGTGGTATCTGTTTAGCCGCGACGCGCAGCGGAGCGCGGTCTCAATAGCGCCGATCTGCTATCTGTTTAGCCTCAACGCGTAGCGGAGCGCGGTTTTTGGTTGCTGGTTTTTGGTATTTAGCGTTTGGAGTTTATCAACGTGCCCAGCTCCGGAGGAGCGACATCTTTATAGCCCACGATATTGACCAATCCTCCCAATTCTTAATTCTTCATTTTTAATTCTTAATTGCCTTCAGCGGGTAGCCCCGATCATTCACCGGGTATCCAAGGAACTTGTTCCTTGGCCGCGCAGCGGCAAGAAGCAGTTTTAGAGTAGTTCGGCTACAACCAATTTGCTTCTTGTGCTGGGCACACGGGAACAAGTTCCCGTGCCACCCGCAAAGAATAAACCAGTACCCGGTACGCGCCGAACGGGAAAATCTGTGCTTCGCTGTGCGTGTGTAGTGGAATGTTTGCAAATTCATCATGGGTCGGCAGCGAGTAACGGCATATCTACCTCTTCAGGCTTACGATTTGCCAGATTCAATTGCGTCATTTTGGGGTTGCACTAATTTTGGCACAGGACGGACAGGATATTTTGTTTACTTATATGAAATGGAATTGGTTGAAGAATTGAATACAATCTCATAAAAATGAGCTGGCTCACCAAGTGTAATATGATATTTGTCACCATACACATCGACCTTGTTTATTGAGGCATTGGGATACCAATCAATAACTTTCACTGCTAATATTTTACCTTGTTGTCTAACCTCAATGGCAAGACCAGGAAGATCGAGTGGGTCGGTACGATCACAGAGCACAAATTCATATTTACCAGCTTGAATTGTTTGGATGTCATAGCCCGAACAACCAACAAAGCTCAAAAAGAGAATGCCCAAGCCAAACAACACAAAACGACACCGCATTCCTACATTGAACAAAGCAGTAATTCTTGATTGACCCGATTTCGTCGGTGCCATCAGGATTTGGGTGAAAGTTAGAAAGTAGGGTTTATATAACATGTGCATTGAAAATTGTATTAAGGTAGCGGGTAGCCCCGATCATTCACCGGGTATCCAAGGAACTTGTTCCTTGGCCGCGCAGCGGCAAGAAGCAGTTTTAGAATAGTTCGGCTACAACTAATTTGCTTCATGTGCTGCGCACACGGGAACAAGTTCCCTTGCCACCCGCGGTACCGCCGATCCCAGGAGTAAACAACGTAGCAATTATCGGCTTTGGTCCAGCGCTGGCGGTTGCCGTGGGCGTCGTAAAGGTAGGTTCCCTGGTCGGCATCCTCAGGCAATATTATCGAGTGGCGACGGGGGGCGGTCAAGCAAAATCAGGCCATGGGAAATGTGGAATTACTTTAGGTCAATGTATTGACATATGTACAGTAATAGTGTAAGGTAGTGGAAGGGTGATTTGCGGCGTGGCGGCAGAAGCATTTAACCAAATACCAAAAGCCAGCAACCAAAAACTATTCCTCCATTTTCCACATGCCCTCACCCCGTCCCTCTCCCGATAAGACGTTGTCACAAATAGAAAGTAACTATCGGGAGAGGGGGGATTCGCCGCTGCGCGGCTAATAGAGATAGGGGCGGTGTTTTGTGTACCCCGGGTAGTCGCTGCGCTCCAGCCCGGTGCAAAGGGTTGCAACCGCTGCGCGGGAGGAGGGGAAGGCAATTAAGAATTAAAAATGAAGAATTAAGAATTGGGAGGATTGGTGAATATCGTGGGCTAGAAAGATAGCGCTCCTCCGGAGCTGCGTATTTTGCCAAAAGCCAAACACCAGATACCCAGTCCCGCTCGGCGAGCGGGACCTACGGTGGCGTGGATCGCCGATGCCATCGGCGGCTTGGTGAAGGAGCAATTCACCAAAAACCAGTCGCCAAAAACCAAATACCGCGTTCCGCGGCGCGTCGCGGTTAAATAAATACCAGATCGGCGAGTGAAACTCGCCGCTACGGCATGATCGGCGAGGAAAACTCGTCGGTACGGGGGGATCGGCGAGTGGAACTCGCCGTTACGGGGAAAATCGGCGACAGAATCGCCTCCTACAGGAAACATGGCGACGAAACGTCGCCGGTACGAGGAAATCGGCGACAGAAACTCGCCGCTACGGGGAAAATCGGCGACAGAGTCGCCTCCTACAGGAAACATGGCGACGGAACGTCGCCGCTACGGCATAATCGGCGAGTGGAACTCGTCGGTACTAATTCTCCACCACGGCCCAAAAGGGGTGCTGGCGCTCGCCGCGGGTGCGCACATCCTCGAGCAATATTTCCTCGCTGGCGGGAATGGACTTCCCCCGCACCAGCGATTGGCCATTGTAGATAATCTTGATTTCGCTATTAAAACTAACCATTTCGGGACTGAGCCAAATGCTAACTTTGGCTTGCGCCGGACCGCGAATAATGACCGAGTTCCCTTTGATCTCTTGTTCGATTTCCACGCCGCGGGCCATGTTTTGCACGCCAAAATCCCGCACCTCCAGCGACCAAAAGTAGTTATCCGTCGGCCGGCGGGTGGTGATTTTGTATTTTGCCGGAAATAACCGCAAATCCCGCGCGCGGTTCTTGCGATTCATCCAGTCAAACAGTCGCAGGATTTCATCGGAAAAGTTTTCGTGCCCCCGTCCCAAATACTGCACCACGGTAATATCAAACGCGCGGCTGAAATATTTGTCCCAGTGGGGCGCGTTGACCTTGATCACGCCGCAGTCCAATTCCCCATGCACAAAATACAACGGCAGAATCGACGCGTTTTGTTGGTAAAAGGCCACCGACTCCTTGATGGCCATCCCATTGATCGGAATTACTCCCGCCCACAGGTCGGGGTGTGACAGGCCGATATCCCAGGCGGCGTTCGCTCCCTGGGAGTGGCCGGATAAAAAGATTCGGTCGCTGTCGATATTGAATCGGCGGCAAGCGTCGCGGAGGGTCTTGGTGACGCGTTCATGTTCCTCCGGACTAGCGCTGTAGGCGCCATCGGTATAGGCCGGGGCAATGACAATATATCCATGCCGCGTGGCCTGGCCAAACCTTCCCCGGGGAGTGGCTTCTCCTGCCCACCAGGTCAGTTCCTGCGCGGGTGTCATCCCCTGCGCGTGCAGACAGACAATCGCCGGGTAGCTGCGGTAAGGATCGTATTCCGGCGGCAGCAAGACCTGATAGCTGTAGTTGGGTTGGTTGGGTTGGCCGGGAACTTCCAATGTTTGAACTTCTTTCAATTCCGCCGCCGGAGGGAGGGGCCAGACAGGAGTCATGTGGCGAATGATCCGCGTGAGCAACTCCACGGAGTTCGCTTCTTCTTGTTGGATTAGCTGTAGCAGTTCAGCCCGTTTAAGCGAGTTTTTTTCCAGCAAATAATCCCGCACCAGATTGCGCGTCTTATATAACGATAGCCCTACCAACGGATTATTTAACGCCGAATTTGGCCCCGCCAGCCAGCCGGTCACCGCCAGGGCCAGCTTTTGCTCATCGCGCAGGTTTTTATCACCGCGCAAATTTTCGTACGGGGCCAGTCGCTCGATATTATGCCGGCTCAGTTCGCGGCAAATTTCGGCAACGGGTTCCGCCCACAACTCGCGGGTGCCGCTGGGTAGATCAGCCGCCAATTTACCTAGTTCGGCGATCAGGGCGTCCCGGCGGACCGTCAATTGCTCGTCTTCTTCTAAAATTTGCTTGATTTGTTGCTGCGTGACGCCGCTCAGACCCTCCTGGGGAAATTGCCGCAGCAGGCTATTCGCCAGTTGGTGTTGACCGCTATTGCGCCGCAGTTCGATTTCCCGCAGAAGTGTCTTGGCCCCCAGTTGTTGAATTGTTCCCAACACCTGCTTGGGCAGGGGATCATCGGGAAAAGTTTTGGCCAGATCCTGCAACTCGACTTCGGCATCGCGGTAGCGTTCGGCATCGATCAGCAGACGGACCAGCTTGAGCCGATGGTTGAGGTTAGGCTCTGTCCCTCCCTGAAATTTGCGGACAATTTTACTCAGGGTATCGCGGGGAATACTGCTAGTGGCGATGCGCATATCCCAGACCAAATTACCCCCGGCGTTTAGGCCCTCCACCTTGGCCCAGCGGGAGGTCAGGGTGGTGATCCCCTGGATCACCTTGACCGGCCCGGCGGCGGTGGAGATCTCCACGGTGCGGCGGCCAAATTCGTCAAAGGGTTGCATCCCCAAAAACGGCCCGACACAGGCGACGCGGTTGTCGCCATCCGCGACGCGTTGGGGAATTTTGATTTTTTCCAGCGGATCGGCGGCGGGCTTGAACGTGTTTTCGCGTAGCAGGCGATAGGGCACAAAGGTGCGTGTCAGGTCATTGTCGCATAAAAAAATCGGGGTCGAGGCCTCGGGATCGATATTCGCCAGGGGGTCCTCGGCCGTTTTAGAGATTCTGGCGAACTGCCCATCCAGCACCCGCCCATCGCGATGCACAATTTCATCGGCGGGAGCCTGGGGTGCGGCCCAGAAACCGCACAGCCCCAGCATGAAGATCGCTGGGGGGATTTTCCAATCGAGATGCCCGCCTGCCGCGCTAGCCATAACTGTTCCCTGTTCCAGATTTTGCCGGGATTTTCCATCCAGGTTTTATTGTGGAATGTTTAAGTCCGGTTGGCAATCAAAACCGGCGACTCGGCAAAAAAAGCCTGGATTTTTCTTTATCCGCCCCACGATTGGACCCTGGCCCTGCCTCGTGGTTATAATCAGTATATTCACGGCAATCGGACGCCGTTAGGTTAACTCCCGCCCGACGGTGTTATTTGTGATATCCCGACGCTGGTTATTGCGGTTGATCGCCGGAGCATTGGCTTGGCCAATTTTATTGACGGTGCTGTTTTTGGTGGAACAGTTGCTAGCCGCCCTGGGCGATACCACCGGCGCGTTTTGGCTGCGTCGGTGTGCTATCTTTGGATTGGCCGTGTGGGGGGCTAATTTGGTCGGCCTGTTGGTGGTGACCGCCATTCGCCAATTGCGGCAGTCCAACTAGACGCTTCTCCCTTTTAATATCAATACAGCGCTATGCCGGTTCGGTTTCCTTGCAACGATTGTGGGCAAATGCTGGGGATCGGCACGCGCAAAATCGGAGCAGAAATTCAATGCCCCCGCTGCGGCAAACCGCTTATAGTCCCGGACGAAGTACTGGCCGAAAAGCTGTGCCAGCAGCGGCGCCCCCAACCGACGGCAAATTCCCCGGCAAGTTGGGATACTCCTCCCGAGATTTCCCTACCCCGTGAACGGATTCAGGCCTTTGAATCCGACGATGTCGAGCAAATCTTGCAGGCCCTGGACAATTTGGCTTCACCCGTTGCGCCACAACCACGACAGCAAATTCCTCCTCCCCCACCGCCTGCTACACCACCCACGCCTCCTCGTTCTCCAGGCTCTCGTCCTTCACAAACCAGCCAACCCACCGTGCAGCCCCGGCCCACGATCGCGGGGCATTCGCCCGAGGCAAAACCCCGTAACGGACACAAAGCCCCGCTAAATTCCTCCAACGCCAAAACCGTTCAAGCCCGGATTGTGAAGACTTCCGCTCCTCCGAGCGTGCCCCGGTCTGTGTCGCCGCCATCCTCCCCGGCTAGTTTAACTCCTCTGCCCAGTCTGGATGAGGATTCGCTTTTGGATGCTGACATGTCCGACGCGGTGGTCGTGGATAATCCCGTACTACAGCAACAGGTCCCCAGTGTCGAACGGCTGTTAAATGGCGAAGCCACGATGGTGACGGGTTTAACAAATAAATCCCGCGAAAACCTGGCTCCCCCAACCCCTCCGGCCTCAAAAACCGCGACATCCGTCGGAAATAGCGCCTTTCCCGCGTCTGCGGTTGAACACCAGCATGGCATCGCATCCATAGCGGTCCCCCCGGCTGCGGTTGCGGTCTCTTCCCCTACGACACCCGACGTCCCGGATGACCTTCCCGGTGGTATCTGGATCACCCATCGCACGCTTTACACCCAAATCGCCCTCTTACTGGGGCTGTCGTGCGCCACCTATTTCTTAGGCTGGTTGATCGGTGCCCGGGGAACGATGCAAGCCGAGTCCATTCAACAGGCTCAACGCCAGCAGCCCGCGCAACTCTCGGTGACGATAACTTATAAAGACGACCAAAAGCGCAATACCAAGGATGCCGGCGCGCTCGTGCTGATCTGGCCCGTGGATAGCCAACCCCTCAATCCGCTGGATTTGGAAGGATTTCGGCCCCAGGACGCGGATTTACCGGTCGATGCCCCCGCGCGCACGATCATTCAGCAAATGGGAGGAATTGTGGCCCGCAGTGACGCCGGGGGAACCGTGACAGGTGTCACCCTTCCTAAAAGCGGCGATTTCTTTGTGCTCATTGTTTCCGCCCATGCCCGCCGCCCGCCGGGGGAAAAGATCAAAGATAACGAACTGGCCATCTTGGGCCGCTTATTCGCCGACAAGGCCCCCGACGTGCTGGGGGAGGCGGCTTACCGCTTTACAAAAAAACAGCTCAGCGGGCCGCAGGTTTTGCACCAGGCGTTTTAGCATCAGGCCCGGTCCCAGGGAAAAGGGAGCACGCTGGCCAGCGATTGCCCTTCTACCAGCAGCATCAGCAACCGATCCACCCCCAGGGCACAGCCGCTACAGGGG
This sequence comes from Pirellulales bacterium, assembly GCA_033762255.1. NCBI lineage: Bacteria > Pseudomonadati > Planctomycetota > Planctomycetia > Pirellulales > Pirellulales bacterium. The sequence continues at coordinate 6,874 of JANRLT010000046.1, forward strand.
GGAATTCCCCGCTCCATGGCGGCCAGTAAACGGTTTTCCCCGGGCAAGGGAGGTTTGCCATCCGCCACCCGCAATTCGTTATTTCGTTCGATGCGCTGGCGCAGGATCGCCGGATCGAGTAGTTCATGGTAACCATTGGCCAGCTCGATCCCTCGATAATACAGTTCAAAGCGTTCCGCCACGGGGGGTTGATCTGGCCGGACACGGGCTAGCGCCGCCTGGCTAGCAGGAAAATCATACAGGATCACGGGGACCGTGACTCCTAATCGCGGTTGCACCAGTTCGGTTAGCAAATAGTCCAACCAACCATCCTGATCATCCCCCAAACCGGGGGGGGGAGCTAAATGAAGTTTCAGGGCACATTGTCGCAACTGGTTAACTGTGCCGGTGTGGGGGCAAACTCCGGTGGCATCCTTAAAGGCCGTTCCATAACTCAAACGCGCGCAAGGGGCCAAGGGAAACACAAACTGGGCCAACTCCGCCAATAAGTCCATGCCCGCCGCATAATCATCCCCCACGCGATACCATTCGAGCATGGTAAATTCCGGATTATGCAATGGTCCCACTTCTCCTTGGCGAAAGACCTTGGCCAATTGAAAAATAGCGGTTAATTCGGGCAAGAGCAGCAACCGCTTCATGCCAAATTCAGGGGAGGTCTGCAAATAGCGCAGTCCGGAGGATGGTGCCACTTTTGCGGGATTGTGCAATGCGCCCTCTGTGGAAACGACAAAGGGATCAAGATGCCGGTCGACCACGGTATCCCGCGATAGTACGGGTGTTTCCACCTCCAGAAAATGGCGTTGGGTAAAAAACTGCCGTAGCCGCGCCAGCCACTCCGCGCGCATCATGAGGATATCCGCGGATATCGCCGGCACATCGTCTGGTGGGGAGATGGCGCTCAATTTTTTCCAGATTTCTCGCGGCAAATGACTGCGCGGGGGGGGGGATACTTTATGAAAGGCCGCGGAATCTGATCGTTTGGCATTTGAATTGGACGATTTTCGCCCACTGTGTCAATTTAAACTAAGCCTCCACCACCCCATTAGGGGTAGTGTACTATCTGAATCTCCATGATGAAATAAGTTGCGGGGAACGGTAAAGTCATAGCTAGGACTCCATGAACGTAACAATAGTGCTTTCAAGCCGTTACAGTGTGCAACGCCCTGATCCTCCCTAAGCTTTTGCTTACATTTTTGGCATAATTATCATGCAAACTGGCAAAATTTATAGCATTTTTTACCACCGCGCCCACTTTTGGAACTTTACTTGCAAATTATACCTTTACGTCAGATGTAAATTACTAAGGGCATGACTAATGATCACAATCCCTGGTATCAGTGTTTTACTGACGGGAATACGTCATCCAAACGGAGGAATAAGATGAAGAAGTTATTGTTAATTTTTGGTTTGGCGGTGGGCTCTGTTTTTACCAGTACGCCTACCGTGGAAGCTGACTGGGCATATCGCCAGCCACAACGTTATTATTCAAACTATCGTGGCTCCGCACCGGTGTATCGCAATTACAACTACGGTTATAACAATTATTACCGTCCTTATTATGGCGGCTACTATAACCGGGGATATTATGGTCCGGGTTATCGCGGGTATTACCCCAATCGGTTCTACGGTAACTATCCTTACCGGGGGGGTAACTATGTGCAGTTTGGCACGCGAAATTTGAACTTTGGAATCGGCACTTGGTAACGTTTGGACAGCACAATAATTGGCCTGGACTGCACAACGCCCCAGTTTTTTGCAGCGGGCCGTCGGCATGCTTTGAGTGATTTTGGGGAAAGACGTCGGCACAACGTTTTTCTTAAAATCCTGGAAGCATGCCGTTTTTTATTGCGCCGCCGTTGAACAGGGGGGCGTTTCGGGTAAGGGATGAGAGGGAGGATAAGCGACCCGATAGCGGGGAAGTCTGGGTTTGCGTAAAAATAACATCCCACCCCAAAACAGTAAAAAGAGGGCCGTGCAAACCACAACCACGGCGGCCCGGGCGATCGGCCAAGAAAACCAACCAGTTTGGACGGAGGGGGGATTTGACGTCGTGGTGGTGGCAGGGGAGATTGTCTCCGCCATGCCGCGAATTGTTGCATCTTTATCCACTGGCATTCCTGCGAATTTGTCTTTTCCCGTCCCGCCCCACCAGACGCCGACGGCGTGAACGCTTCCCCAAACAACTAATCCGAGAGCAATCAACTGCATAACCCGGCGGTTAGCCAGGGAGGGGGAGGAGGTAGAATGTTCCATGATGGCGGCCAGGATAAAGTGTGCACAAAATGATGACAAATTGATTCAATTTGACAGCGTGAAAATACTTTAATTTCTTTTTGTCCGCTCTCCGTCGGAGATTCCGCTAAAGAATCAGGTGCCGGTGATAACGGCACACGGCCTTGGCGGGGTTATTGGACTATCAATCTTTTCGGCCGGCAAACGGAAGTCTTCTTCCGAGCTTTGCTGTTTGCGGCCCTATCTGGGAAGGGTACTTACCATGTCTGTCGCGCGTCGTTTGTTACTGTTGGGCGGGTTAACCTGCGCTCTGTTGGTTGGTAGCGCATCTGTCAGTCAGGCACAAGTTCCGTATCATTGCGGGCCGTTCCCGCCGCATCACCACCATTTTCACCATCCTTACCATCACCATGCCCATTTTCATCATGGAGTGGGTTATTACGGTTATCGCCCGTACGTGCCTTATTATCCCCCGGTGCGCGTGTATTCGTATTATCCCGGACCGTCAAATTACCTGCACTTTCAGAACCGAAATTTCAGCGTCGGCTTTGGCAGTTGGTAAGTTGCACTAATAGGATGTTCCACCCCGGGACGCATCCGCCGGGACATCCTTTGCCGGGAAATGACATAGCGGGAAGGGGGCTTGTTGCCGCGATGGCGTGTTGCCCTTTCGCCATCACCCTTCCCCTATTTTAGCCAATGCTCCGAACTTGCCAGCGGGGTTTAAGTGTATTATTTTTCGCTGGTCGCCCGAACAATTTTTGGTTCTGGGAATGTGACATTCATCCGGATCAGGAACCCGCGCGGCGTTCCAGCCAAATCTCTCCCCAAGCGATCCCTATCCCCGCCAACAGCCCCCCCAAATGGGCCGCATTGGCTATCGGCCCAAAGACGCCGACGACGCACAGCGCTAAAAAAAGCAGCATGTAAATAACGCGTCCGGGATCGAGGTACACATTTCCCCCGGGGTTGTAGCGGCTTTGCATCCAGGCGTAGCCAAACCAACCGCACAGCACGCCCGACATCCCGCCAAAGATCACCGGTACCAGCGGATTCCACCAGTACCCCCACAAGTACTCCGAGGTATTAGAGATCGCCCCCAACGCCACGGTTAATAATAGCAAGCGGAGTGAGCCTTTGGCCGTTTCCAGCAAACTTCCATAGCTAAAGAGCGCCATGATATTAAAGGCAATGTGCGCGATGCCAAAATGCAGAAAAATGGGGGTCCAAATGCGCCACACCTCTCCCTGGCGAATCGACGCAAATAAGGGCTGCCGCTCCATGCCAAACAGCGCTTTGGCCGCTAGTTCTCTTTGTTCTTGCTCCTTCTTTAGCAAATCAACGTTTTCTCCGCTTTCTATCCTTTTTGCCTCGGCCAGCAACTCCCCCATTTGCTTCCGCATTTGCGTTTCATCCAAAAACGACGGCAGTGGTTGATAAACCAACCGCGACACAAATAATTCATGGGCCGCAAACGTATCTAGATCATTCCGGGAACCGCGGTTGCCGGGATCCATCACAAAAACCAGTACACACATCACGCCCAAGAACCAACAGACGATGCCGGGGCGGGCGATAAAAGGGGAATCCCACCTGTCCCGCATCCGAATCACCTTTGTCCGTCCGGAACGTGGAGTGGGAGCAGGTTTTCCCGGCTGGAGCTGATCCAGGGTAACTTTTGCGCTAGAATTAAATTGCGGAGCCTGGGGGTTAGCGCGAAATTCGGCCAAAAGCTCCGCCGCGACGGGGAGTTGATCCTCATCCCGAATCCAAATTTCCCATTGCTCGTTTTGGCCATCCACCCGGACGTCTATCCCCCGGCCAAGTAATGCCGCGGCAAAACGTTGGGCTGTCGGTGCCTCCTCAAATTGGCATAATTGTCGCATAAATTGACATTCAGCCATTGACTGAAAAAATAAGCTAAAATTTAATCCAATGCGCCGATTGTAACAAATTGGCTCCCCTTTGTGTAAAAATGCCTCCCGCCCCGCGCACAAACCGCCAAAATAGGTTTAATTTTACCAGCTGAACACGCATGATGTGGGAATGGATCTCTGAAAATCGCTACTGGTTACTGGGGAGTGTGACGATTGGTCTGGGCCTGTCACTGGCGGGATTGGCCGCCGTGCAATGGTTGTTGGTGCGCATTCCACGGGATTATTTTACCCGCGCTGCCCCACCGCCATCCCCTGCCACGGCATCCCCGGCGTCGCGCTGGGGTTGGTGGTTTGTACGCAATGTCTTAGGTCTGCTGTTGTTGGTGGCGGGAATTGCGATGCTCATCCTGCCCGGGCCAGGCATTATTGCCATGCTCTTATCGTTGACATTGCTGGACTTTCCTGGACGTCGCACGCTCGAACGTTATTTGTTCCGCCAGCGACTCGTGCATCGCAGCATGAACTCATTACGAAAAAAATATGGCGTGGAACCTCTGGAGATCCCCTCCGAATGAGCCACTTAAAGGCCAGTCTCTACTTTTTTTCTTCCGGCGTATTTTCAATAGAAAAGTCCAAGTCAGGAGGAGGCAAATCGATTTTTGTCGTGGTTTTCGCGGGGGTCTGGCCATCAAATATTGGCACATCGCTTTTGTTTTTAGCCAAATACTCTTTCATGATGCTAGTATATTCCAGCACGCCGGGTTGCTTATAGCCTAATTCGGTGGGAGACCATTCTCCCGCCAGCTTGCGCAGTTGGGATTTAATTTCCAGCGTCCCCAGGGGACCATACACCTCAAACTGGCACAACGCTTCTCCTTTTTCGCCATTATCGGTGATCTTGACCGCCGGGTACCATGTGGCATTGGTAATGGGTTGACCGATCTTTGCCTGAACTTGCGCGCTGGCCTGAATTTCCCGCAGCGTAAGTTGGTAGGGGGGGCTGTTGATCGCGTTTTGCCCTTGGATATACATGACCAAGCCGCCAGCCATGATTAACAGCAGCAACATTCCAAAAAAGATGGCCGGGTACCACTTCCAACTGATCAGGCGTCGCTGTGCGACCGGCGCGGCGGGGGCTGTGGCAGTCATGGATCACCTTGGGATGAATAAACTGAATTTTTTTGCGACGACGCCAGCCCGCTAGATAGGAAATATCCTTGCGGCGGTGCCATTTTTTTTGCGATGCCCGGGATTAACGGGCAAAGTCATTTTATCCCCCGGAGCAAATACCGGGAAACAGCAATTCATCGGTTCTAAATCATTAAAAGAGCTTATTTTGAGCTTCAATCGTCTTTTACTATTAACCTTTGGCATCCACCCTACGACAATAAGCAATTTTATCAGCCGTATTCGTGGGGAGCGGCCCTCCCCCTGTCGCGGGTTTATTGGCAGGCTTAGCGGACGGTACCTGAGCCGCGGAAGGTGCCACCGGGGCCGCGGGTTGGGGATCAGGCTCGGGGGAATCGGTCTGCGGGGGAGGGGGGGGAGGCGCGGCCTTGGCCCGGGCTGCGGCTAAAATATCAGCCGTGCTAGGTTTGCCCCCGGCCGGTTTGGTCGCGGCAGAGCCAGTCGCAGCAGTAGCTGGCTTGGCAGTCGGACTAGCGGCTCCACTGGCCCCTTTAGCTCGCGCCGCCGCCAAAATATCAGCCGTGCTGGACTTTGCAGCGGCAGGTTTGGCCGCTGGTTTTTCGGCGGTAGCGGCTTTGGCCGTGGCAGGCTTGGCGGGGGGGGCTTTGGCGGGCTTTTCCGCTTTTTTGGCGTTGGGATCGGGCGCGGGTACAAACTTTAGGTAATCCAACCCAATGTCATACCAACCCGTATTCGCATCGTAGTCCAAAAACTCGACCAGTGCCCGGCCATTCATGTTGACCGTCTTGACCTGGCCCACCAGATCGTTAAAGCGGGCTAGTTCGGGGCGAGAGCCCACGACGGTCACGTATTTGTCGGTATATTGCCGTTGAAGTTGCTCGATCTGTTCAAAGACCATGGGAACGCGCGCTTAAAAAATGTAACGAAGGCCGCCAAACAGAGACGCATTTTGCAAGTATTTTGCCGAAATCCGACAAAAATAGCAAGTCGCCCCTCGGGGGTATCCCGTGAATCAACACCTAGCCACAGCCACGCCGGTTGATCCAGGGCCAACAACCCCGTTTAGGGCGGCTATGCGTAAAACGCCTTGCTATGCCGGGGAATGCTGGCCTTGGTGGATGAAGTTCGCGCCGCCATCGTCGGTTTATAACCATATTCCAGGGCAAACCATTCGGCATACCGCTCCCGATCAATCGAGCGGGTGTTCCGGTCATCCAGCAAATGCCCAAGTTCATGGATCAAAATGTTGTTCAAATAAAAATCCTTGATCGCCGCTTCGGTCCAAATTAGCGACCATCCCTCCGCGGAATCGCATTCCCAACGCCCACCGTACATTCGGGCCTCGTTCCATTGGGCAGGGGAGGGTTGAGCCGAGTAATGTTCGATCAAGGTTTCCTCGATCGGGTACAGGTACAGCGTGGTCCCCCATTGCATGCCATAACATGGAAAACGTGACTTTTTTCGCGTCATGCGGCTCAATTGCACCATTTCGAGCTTGGCCGTAAACTCTGGTGGCAATTGAGCCAATCGAGCGCGAATTTCCGAGGCGTTGAGGACATGCCGATAGCCTTGGCCCGGATTTTGCACTACGATTTTGTATTTCCCCCCTTTGCCGGTCGGTTCATACCAATTTTCGGGCGGCATATAAGGAAGTTGCAAATTCCGCTGCGCCGTCCGCGCGCGATTGCTCAAGGGCGAACCGCGCCGCGCGTGCGGGGCCCGAGCCGCTGTATTGTCATGCTGGAGTCGATTTGGGTTTCGACCACGCAAATGTGGTTGGGGGAAATGGGACATGACAGTTCCTTAAATCCAACAGGGATTTGTTGGGCTTCCTGCCAGGTTATCTAGGGTGCGTGTGCGTCTTCTCGAGTACCGCGCAATATTTTCTGATCCATGGGGGAAGAGCCTTAGACCAGACACGTTCATCCGGTCTTCGGATCCCCACTTCTATGCTAGACAACGGCCAAAATGGAAAACAAGTGGACAGTTTAAGTTGTTATCTAGCAATAGCTTATGCGATGTTACAGACTGGACAAAGAAATTTTCGGGGGGCTTGACAAACGGGGTGCCGCGACGCTGGTCAAATTACCCAATTTACTATTTTGAGAACATTTTTTGCGTCTTTGCCATAAGATGCGACTCTTCAAAGATAGCGCAAAGATACCCCCTTAAGCTGATCGAAATCGAATAGGCATGTCATTTTTGTCTCAAAACGAGACAAACTTAACCCAAGAAAAGTCGCCGACCATCGAGTTGGTAACGACTTAAGGGGACTCAAGAGGATGGCGGAATTGATTCTTGTGATCATTCCGCTCATGAAAGGGACAGCTTAGGGATGATCCGCCTGCATAAAGGCTCTCCAGCGAACTTCAAATTGTTCGAGGGGCATGCCGACAAGTGCCTCAAACCGCGCCCGGGGTGATAACGATTGCGAGCTTGCGGCCACATAGTTATCCAGTTGGCGGCTTTCTAAGACTGGTTCGTGAATGACCAAATAGTAGGCCAAACCCCAGGCATACAGATAATATCGCTCGGAAAGCCGATCCGTGGACTGGCCATGCCTCACTAAAAAATGCGTTTCTTCCGCACCCAGGACTTCTTCCAGTGGCAAACGGCTCTCTTGTAACAAATCTCGTTGCAGGGCAGACCGTTGGGCTTCCTCGGGCAAATCCAGCCGCAGGGTCCCCACTTCCACGATTCCGCGTTCAAAAACCTGGGCCAAGCCCTCGTTTAACCATCGGGGGACCTGATTATTTTCGGCGGGATAGACAAAATTGGCGAGGTAGGCATGAAACGCCTCATGGTACAGCCGGGCAAACATCTCTCCCGTCGCTTTCTCAAAGACCTGCGTATTGGCCGCTTCCGCTTGTTTCAACTCCCCCTTTAGCTGGTTTAACTCTTTTTGCCACTGGCTACGTTGCAGCCCGATCAGTTTGGCGATTTCTTCCTTGGCATAGCCAATTCGCTGATATTCCGCCGCTTGTTCGCGCAGTCGCTGCTTCAAGCTGGCGTTGTGTGCCTGGATTTGCTCTTGAATTTTGGCATGTTGGGCTTTGATCGTGTTTAATTCCCTGACCAATTCGGTCAATTCGCTGCCAGCCGCTAAAAGCTGCTTTTCGGGTATAAAAAACGCGGGATTCTTTAACTGAATGCCATACGCCGCCTGAAACTCTTGATATTGGCCCAAGGTGCCAAAAAGATGGATTTTTAGCCTTTGCTGGGGGGTGCGGCGGGGAGGTAGAATTTCAGCAAAGGCCTGAAACATTTGTTCGATGCGGACAATCGCCCGGCGGGTCAACTCTTCATCCGTCTGGCTGTGCAATTCAAACCACGGACCTAGGGTATACGACCATTCATGGCCGCTGGGATGGTCATGCTTTACAAGGGCCAACCCCCGCATGTTTCGCAATTCTTCGAGGCTGCGATTGCGAAATTTTTCGATCTTTTCCAAAAGGGCATTGCGGTCTGCGGGGGGCAAGCGCGTAAGTTCGGCCATGGACTCCGCCGGCAGACGGCGTCGCACTAGATAGGTCGGCTGGCCTGGAAGACGCCGTACCTCTAAAAAATCCACCCGTTCCGTGCTTTCCGCCTGAAAAACACCTGCCAATACCCGCCCATCTTTGAGTCGCAACTGTTCGAGCGGCCATTTATGGGATTCGCGCCAATCATAAGGAGCTGGCTCGATCGTAAAATGAGGGAGCATTTCCCCGGTGGTAGATTTCGCCCCTTCGGCGGGTGCGGCATGCGGGCCGGTTTGCAGAGGAGCCGCGCGCGGCGGGGTAACAACATCCGCCGAGTGGCCAGAAGTGCCTGCGAACTGCCCCACACATAACACCACCCAAAACGCCAATCGCCTTGCCAGACAACCGCCAATCCCAGCGGATTTAGGCTGATATCGCTTGGTTTTTGTGGCAAATGGTGTCATCCGCGGCATGCCTGCAGGCCAAAAATGGAAAAGTTGGACTTGCCACTGGTATTATGGACGAACTTTACAATCCTGCCCAGCAAACCTGCTAAAAAAACTGAAAAATCGTGGGAAGAGCCGGTGGTTCAAGTTTTATTTGGTACGCAAGCTGCTGCATGGTTGATAAGTCTTTGGAGCAAGAGGGGCTGCACATGACCACGAAACCGGACTCTGCCGTCAATTTCCACCACGGGAATCTGCAGGCCATACTGGTTGGTGAGTTCCTCGGACTGGGAAATATCGATTAACTGGACCGTTAATCCACGGCGTTGCAATAGATCCAAGGCCTGGTCGCACAGGTGGCATCCCCGGCGCGTGTAGAGCGCGACCTGCATCTGGTCTGCGGGAAGAGTCGCCATGGGGGGTGATTTACCGGTTGAAAACCCGAGAAAAAGGACATTTTCTGTGTTTTCCGCATCTTTGGGGATATTGTAGCAACTTTTTTTCTAGCATGTTATTGTAAATTACTGGCCAATCAGACCAGAGATACTTAAGATAAGTGGTTAATTCGCGGTTAGTTACGGCTTACTGGAATATGGGGCCAACAGACCTTATTTCATTTCCGCACCGATTCGCGATCTTATCCGGGTGAGAACAGAGAAGCACTCGTTTCCGAGTATTGGTGCCGGTTCGCCGGCGATGGCATGTCCTTTGATTCGGCTGAACAATTTTTAGATTTGCTACGCCGCAGCAATCTGATCGAAGAACGGCAACTCAACGACTTTCTTGACCAAGCGGGTCAATTAAGCGCGTCGACGGCTGTGGCTGTGGCCCAGGCCGATGCCCCGTCGCTCTCCCCCGCGCGCAAGCTAGCCGACTCTCTTATCCAGGCACGCCTGCTAACTCCTTGGCAAGTTGAACAACTTTTTAAGAAAAAGCATAAAGGGTTCTTCCTGGGTAAATACAAGCTCTTGGGACATATTGGCTCGGGCGGGATGAGCAGCGTTTACCTGGCCGAGCATTTACTGATGCAGCGACGGGTGGCGATCAAGGTCCTGCCGCAAAGCCGGGTGGACGACTCTTCTTATTTGGCTCGCTTTCGCCGCGAGGCCCAGGCCGCCGCCGCGCTTGACCATAAAAACATCGTGCGGGCTTATGACATTGATAACGAGGGAAAACATCACTTTATCGTGATGGAATATGTCGAGGGGCGCGACCTGCAAAATCTGGTAAAATCCGATGGCCCCTTGGGCTATGAGCTGGCGGCCGATTATATTCGCCAAGCGGCCGAGGGCCTGCAACACGCCCATGACGCAAACCTGATCCACCGCGACATAAAACCAGCCAATTTACTAGTCGACGCCAAGGGAGTGGTAAAAATTTTGGATATGGGCCTGGCGCGATTTACCGATGAAACCACCGCCAGTTTAACGATAGCCCATGATGAAAACGTGTTGGGGACGGCGGACTACCTCCCCCCCGAACAGGCTAAAAACAGCCATGAAAGCGATCATCGCGCGGATATTTACAGCCTGGGCTGCACGTTGTACTTTTTGCTAACGGGACATCCGCCGTTTCGCGATGGCACGCTTGCCCAACGCGTGCTCAAACACCAGACCGAACCCCCGCCCAGCATTTATTTGGATCGGCCGGACGCGCCACAGGCCCTGGTGGAAGTCTGCCTGCGGATGATGGTCAAACAACCGGCGGCGCGCATACAAACTGCAGGAGAAGTGGCACGCTTGCTGAGCGCTTGGCTAACGCAACGTGGCAGCCAAAACGCGGCGGAAAATCAAGCCGCCAGCGGGAGCAGCGTGGTCCAAAAATCCGGCGCTATGGCTCCGCCGCGGCGGAGCGGGGCGGGTCAACCGGTCAAACCTCCCCGGCGGGATAAAACTTCCAATCCAGGGGACACGCTGTCCAATCATGACCGCGAAACACTCAAGGGGGCCGTCCAGTCCGTGGGATCGCAGGTTGCGGGATCCGCTACAAAATCCGCTCCCCGGCAAAATCCTGGTTCCGCCAGCGGGACAGGGTCGGCGGTCGGCGGTCACAGCGGAATGCAGCGTCCACCAGGGACGGGCTCATCCAAAAAACTGCCCGTCGCGCTCCCCGTAGCGCAACCAATCTTGCCGGGCTTTGTTCCCCCGGGAAATGCCCACCCCGGCGGTATTACTCCGAATAATGTTTCACCCGGCGGTGTATCACCCGGCACTGCTCCCCGGTTTGATGGGATCGACCTGCCGGCGGTAGCTTCTTCGGGAGGCGTCCAGTTGGATACAGCGCGGCCGACGCATGTGGTGCGCCGCCCTCCGCCGATTTGGATTTGGTACGCCATGGGGGGCGGGTTAATACTAGCCGCTATTTTGGCGTTAGTTGTGATTCTGACCCGGTAGATTTGGTCGCGTCCACGGGACTCGCGCCATTGCCGCCTGATTCCGAGGGGTCCAAGGCTTCGATCGCTTTTTGCACCCGTGCGCGAATCTCGCGCAGACGGGACTCTTGCAGGATTTTATGTCCGGCGTTGTCGGTCACATAAAACACATCCACCACCTGATCAACGTACGTGCCAATCTTGGCCAGTGAGACATTAAGCCCCAGTTCATACAATTCTCGCGTGATGGTATACAACAGGCCGCGGCGATCACTGGCAAAGATATCCAGAATGGTGTATTTATCGGAAGTGGCATTATCGGCGTGAAATTGGGTCGGCTGGCGGGTCAGGGACTGCAGCGCCTGCTTGTCGCGGCTTTGCCAGATCTTGCGAAATGTCGGAGGCTGGTCTGTGGAGAGCGCGGCCACCAACGCGGCCTGCACCTCGGCCAGGCGTTCCCCGGAAGGCTCCGCCGCGTAGTCGGGATCGGTTACGTGAAAGCGGTCCAGCACCAGGCCGTCCAGCAGCGTATAAATGTCCGCTCCCAAAATTTGCAAACCTTGGCTGGACAAGGCGCCGGTCAGCTTATGAAAAATGCCGCTGGCCACCGCTTCGTGCGTGCCAATCGTGTATTCTACGGTTTGGCTTTCGGGAAGATACCGCGACCAGGTCTTGACCTCCGTGGGACGCAAATCGGCTAGCTGACGCAATTCGGTAAACAATTGGGCGGGAGGAGCGCTTTGCAAATATGGGTCGGGCAGCGCCGCGATCTGCCGCGTGAACCATTCCGACGCCGCTCCCGCCTCCTGGACGGCGGCGGCCAGGTCCGCCCGGCGGTGCTCGTCGTCCTGCCCCGGATCATCCCCCGTCAGATGCCGCATGGTGCGCTGATACAAGGACGCCAGCACTTCCCCTTTCCAATCGTTAAACACTCCCGGGCCGACCGCGGACAAATCCGCGCAGGTCAGCACATACAGCATCGAGAGCACCTCCGGCGAACCAACATCGCGGGCCAGCTTGAGGATTAAATTGGGATCGCTGGTGTCGCGGCGAAACGCCAAATGCGACATATACAAGTGCTTATGCACCAAAAACCGCAGTACCTCGCTGTCGTGTTCATCCAGCTCAAAACTGCGGGCGATTTCCACCGCCATCCGCGCTCCGACCTCGCTATGGTCCTCGGCAAAGCCCTTGCCTAAATCATGGATCAAAAGCGCCAGGTGCAACAGCCATTTATCCCGCAAATCTCGGTACGCCTGGCCCAGGATATCGCTTCGTTCGGCAAACTCCGTCGAGCATTCCACCGCCCGCAATGAATGTTCGTCCACGGTGTATTTGTGATATTCATTAAATTGCAGCAAACTGCGCGCGTGGGCGTACTGCGGAATCAGTTTTTCCAGCACGCCCAGCTCGTGCAACGTGTGCAACAGCTCTCCCAAGCGGGGTGGATTTGACAAAAGCTCTAGGAAATGGCGTTTGGCGGCGGCGGGGACTTCGTTATGAAAGCCAGCCACGGCGGTGCGGACAAATTTCCAGGTGCGATGGGCGATCCGTTTGTTGTATAAACTGGCCAACACTACCAGCCGCAGCACCTGGGTCAGGTCTTGGCGTAATTGGGCCTGCCCGCGCTGCGTGGCCAAAATGCTGTACGGCCCGACGCGAAATTCCCCCCCCAGCGAAAAACTGACCAACGGCCCGAGCCATTCCTGCAGGCGGCGAAACGGGCGGGCTCCTTCGACAAAGCGGGCGACGATTTGCCGTATGCTTTGGCTATGGCGAAAGTAGTCCTGCATAAAGCGTTCGACGGGGAGCAGCCCCGTTGTCGCTTCGTAACCAAAGACCTCGGCGATGCGCAGTTGCTGGCGCTTGTCGAGAATGTCGTGCGCCTGGCCAGCGTGAAAATGCAGTTCATTGCGCACCCGCAGCAAAAACTCGCGCGCGGCGCGCAACAGATCGCGATCCTCCTGATGCAATTCGCCATTGAGATGCAGGCTTTCGATATCCTTATGGCCGTAGCGGGTATAGCCGATCCACCGCAATAGCTGTAAATCGCGCAGCCCGCCGGGAGAGCGTTTGACATTTGGTTCCAGCAGATAGACGGTCTCGCCAAATTGGTTGCGTTCTTCCTCGCGGGCGGTGACAATTTTTTGCAGCAGTCCCCGGCGGTTCCACTGGGTTTTGGTCAAAAATTGCCGCTGCAATTTAGCCAACAATCCCTCATCACCCGCCAAATACCGGGCCTCCAAGAGCGTGGTAAAGATGCTGGGGTCGCTAAAAGCCAGGCGCAGGGCCTCGGGCACGGTGCGCAGGCTTTGCCCGGCAACCAATCCCGTGTCATAAATATCCTGAATGAGATGCTTGGCCAATTGACTGGCCTGGGACGCCGTAGCTTTTGTATGCAGGATCAATAAATCGACATCGGAATAGGGGGCGATATCGCAGCGGCCATAGCCGCCGACCGCCACCAGGGCAAACTCCTTTAAAAAGCCCTCCCGTTCGCTTTCCAAAATTGTCCCCAGCGCGGCCTCATACAGCGCGAGCACAATCTCGTCATATAAATCCGTCAACGCGGCGCTGACCTGCACGCCTGGAGAGCCCGCCCGATGCTGCGCGGCCAATCGCTCCCGCCCGGCGGATAGGATTTCTCGGGCGGCAAGCACAGCGGGTCGAAAAACAAGTTGCGGCATACGGTCTAATATAAACTAAGCGGCCAACGCCTGGCCGCATCCAGGAAACCCCGACGCCCCACCAACGCGTTATAAAGCATGGAGGCCGGATTCGCCGGTGCGAATGCGAATGACATCCTCGACCGGGGAAATAAAAATCTTCCCATCGCCAATTTGCCCCGTCTGCGCCGAGCGCAGGATCGTGGCGATCGTTTTTTGCAACAGATCGTCCGCCACGACCAATTCCACTTTGATTTTCGGCAAAAAATCAACATTGTATTCCGAGCCGCGGTACATCTCGGTATGGCCTTTTTGCCGGCCAAAGCCCCGCACATCCGAGACGGTCATCCCCGTTAAACCTAACTCGTGCAGGGCATTTTTGACATCATCCAGTTTGTGGGTGCGTAATATTGCTTCAATCTTTTTCATGACATACAACCCTGCGGTAACTGATTCCGTCCGCGGGATGCGTGACGGATGGATGCATATTCCCCTGCGCCGACACCTTACCTTACCCGTTAGCTAGCCCAGGGTAAAGGCAAAGGGGTATCCTCGCGGGACGGGGGACTGGGCGAAACGGCCGACCTGCTATTCGCCGTCGAATGGCAAACTAGGACAAGTCGCTAAGACCATAGCGGCCCGTGATGAGCGATTTCCCCCCTGAAAATGTAGCTTAGGCCAGCCCATCGTGGATTTTCCAGCCCGCGCTGGTTTTGAATGGCTGTCCCGGATGGGTGGTCCACCCGTGAGGGTTATGCCGGATTTGCGCTTCCCCGTTGACACCAGGGATCATCCCCCTGGCCGCCCCGCGCGTTCAACACCCGAGCCAGCACAAAGAGCAGGTCGCTCAACCGGTTAAGATAAATCATGATTTCCGGCGCAACCGGTTGCTCGGTCACATCCTGCAGTCGCACGACGCAACGCTCGGCTCGGCGGCAAACCGTGCGTGACACATGCATGAGCGCCGCTCCCCGCCCGCCCGCGGGCAAGATAAAGTTTTTTAGCGGGGGAAGTTCCTGTTCAAACTGGTCGATCACCCGTTCCAACGCGCTGATCGCCTCGGCATTGATGCGATGGGGTAATATTCCCGGCTGCGGCGTGGCTAATTCCGCCCCCAAATCAAACAATTCGTTTTGAATGCGATGCAACAGCCGTTCGATCTCGGTCGGCAGTTGCTCCGCGCGAATCACCCCCAAACCGGCGTTCAATTCGTCCACGGTGCCATACGCCTCAATACGGGCGTGATCTTTACGGACCCGGCCCCCGCCGAACAGTCCTGTTTCGCCTTCATCACCGGTTTTTGTGTATATTTTCATGTGTGTGCGATTCGATGTGTGCCAGATTCAATTACAAGTTACAAATTGACCTCTCAAAATCTGCCTTCATCATTCATACCTCTAACTTTGCTCCTCTCCCCGCAGCCACCGCCAGATTCCTAATAATAGCCCCAGCAGCGGTAAACAACACCCCAGCACCGCGGGCAAGAGCCAACCTACTTCTAAAATAGGGCGGATGTATTCCCAACAGGGACTCCAGGCAAAGAGGACCGTCCAGGTCGCCAGACATAAAAATGGCCCAAATGGCAGCACGCGTTCGCCTTGAAAGAGCATTTTTATCACACCCAAGATCAATCCCGCCACGGGTGCCAAGAAAAAGATCAGGATGGTCGCTTGCCAGCCGGTGACCGCGCCAATCATCGACATAAGCGTGACGTCGCCAAAGCCCATCGCTTCCCGACGCAGTGCGACAAACCCAATCGCCCGAACAATCCAGATCATGAACCCGCCGCACCACAAACCCACCAAGGAACTTAACAACCCCCTCCAACTCTGCTCTTCCGCCGCCGCCCAAGCCCCGCAGATTGCCCCGTTTCCTAAAAGTAGCAGGGGGACCACCCAACGCCAATGCCCGTCACGGTAGAGCGTCGCCCAAAAGTACCGCCACGCCCGTGCCAAGCCATAGCGTCCATGCCACACCCACGGCAACAGACTGACGCACCAAATGGAGTAACAAACCAGCGCTAGGACCAGGGAAAAGCCATTTGGCCTGGGCGAGAGGATATCAGGCCAAGGATTGGGGGCTGTCAGCGTGACTGGTTCAACGGCGGCGTTACCCAGCCACTGCGGCACGGGTTGGGGTAAAAAAACCATATCCGGCAAAAGTGCCCGTGGAAAGATAGCCAGCCCCAGTAACGCTAGGATTGTCCCCGAAACGGTAATTTCGTCCGGGATAATTAACTCGTCCCAATCAATCAGCGTGGCGGCCAACATCCAGACGGACAACAAAGCGTGCGCGGCAAATTGACAATGCAGGGTGAATTGCAAATCCAGAAATTGCGCCGCGGCGGGGTTACCCGCGGGGGCCACCGCCATCACCCGGAGTGCGGGGTGCAAGACCACGGATAATTGGCCAAAATTTTCCACTTGCCACAGATACAGCGTGATCCAGAGCGCGGGGAGCAATAATTCCACCAGGAGCGGCCGAATCCAAAAACCCCTCCCCCAGATAGATCCTTCCCCCCGCCGCAACCACCAGCCCAGCAGAGGTAAAAATCCTAGCGGATGGCGATTGACCTTTCCCGCGGTTTTGGGCGACACCAAAGTATTCAGCGACCAAGGATGAAAATCGAGCGGCTGAATCCGCCAGCGGCAGATGGCCCAATTAGCAATTTGCCCCGTGAACAAGCCCACCACGCCCAGGCAGAGCAAGCGGAACGTAAGCGAAAGTTCCAGCCAGTTTTGCACAAGGTCATCAATCGGGGAATATACAGAAAAGAACAGTTACACACTTTGCGCTCGAGCCTGCCAATACTGTACAATTTCGGCGGCGATTGTCCCAGGTGATTTTCCGCCGGTTTCCACGATTTTATCGGCGCAGGAGGCATACCACGGTTCCCGCAGGGCCAACAATTGCTGAATTTCCGCAAGCGGTGCCGCCTGGGTCAACGCGGGACGACGGGCCGCATTTTCATCATCGGCGGCGATGCGCCGGGCCAAAACCTCGGCCGGAGCGGTCAGCCAGACCACCCAATGCGCGGGATTGCTTAGGAGATCGCGGTTTTGGGGTCGGATGACCACGCCCCCTCCCAAGGCCAAGATCGTATTTTCCGCCGCGCACAACTCGGGCAGCAATTGTGCCTCTAGGTCGCGGAATGTGGCTTCCCCGTCTTGGCTAAAGATTTCCGCGATTGACCGTCCGGCCCGTTGTTCTAAAAACACGTCCGCGTCAATCCATTGCCAGTCGAGCAACCTGGCCAATTCGCGGGCGACGCTGGTTTTACCGGTGCCGCGATAGCCAATCAGAGCGATGTTCATCGAAATCCTGCTCGAATGATCCTTATCCTGTAGCGGAACTTGCAAAAGTTCCGACCCGAATGATCCTTATCATGTAGCGGAACTTGCAAAAGTTCCGACCCGAATGATCCTTATCATGTAGCGGAACTTGCAAAAGTTTCGACTCTAACGTATGGGAAAACACACGCACGTTGATCCGGAATTCTAGCGAATTCCGCTACCTTATTTGACTCGGAATTCTGGTGAATTCCGCTACTGCATGATAAACATTTACATCTTGGCCGGGCCAATCGCCCGTTTGAGCGTCTCCCGCATCACCTCCACCGGCGGTTCCTTGCCGGTAAAGAGTTTGAACTGCAACGCCGCCTGGCGGATAAACATTTCCACGCCGGTCACGGTCACGCATCCCTGGTTGCGGGCGTCCTTGATCAGCAGGGTGTTTTCTGGATTATACACCGTGTCAAAAATCACCATAAAGGGGCGCATGTGGTGCTTTTCGTACGGCGTGTCATCCACGTTGGGATGCATCCCCACCGGCGTGCAATTAACCACGACGTCGGGGGTGATCCCGTAACGATTATCCCACGAGATGGCCTTGGCTCCAAACTTTTCCGCCAGGGCCTGCGACCGCTCGTGCGTCCGGCTGGTGATGTTGACCAGCGCCCCCTGCTGCTTTAGTCCATGCACAATCGCCCGCGCCGCGCCCCCCGCTCCCAAGACCAGCACCAGTTTTCCTTGCAATCCCCCCCGATCATAAAGCGGGGGGACCATCGCTTTTTCCAGGCTTTCAATGGCAGCCTGGCAATCGGTGTTGTGCCCCTGGATCGTGTCCCCTTGATAAATAAGCGTGTTGGCCGCCCCCATTCCCTGCACGGTCGGCTCCAATTTGGTGATTTTTTTTAGTACCGCTTCCTTGTGCGGAATCGTCACGCTCAGACCGTGCAAACCCCATTCTTGATGGTCACTCAAAAACTGATCCAGGTTTTCCGCGGGAACGCGAAATGGGACATACACGGCGTTTAATCCCAAATGCTGAAACGCCGCGTTATGGATCAGCGGACTCAGGCTATGTCCGATGGGATCGCCAATGACGCCATACACCGTGGTCTGGGCGTTGAGTTGCTCATGGCGATAGACCTCGGTCATTTGCTGGTAACTCAACTGCCCCGGGGCGAGCAACCGCTCTTGGTGAAAGGTGGCAAACACAAATGGCGGGTGGTGCCGCTGGCTCAAAATGCGCGACGGGGTCCCCATATCCCCCATGCACATGCCGACGGTGGGGATGGATTTATGCCGGGCCAGCAGCTTCAGCATGCGGATGTTATCATGCGGATTATTGGCCATCGTGGCGATTTTGATGATGTCGGGCTGCAGCTTGGCCAGGCGCTGCCAGATCTCGTCCAGATCGTCCGGCGTGCGGCGAAAGTCATGAAAGCTGACGATCCGTTTGGTCTTGCCATAGCGGGGGATCCCCCCGGCTATGTCTTCCTCTAAATCGACATATTCCACCCCCTCCACGATCGCCGTGCGCAACAGCAGCAGCCGCTGCTCCTCTGTCCCGCGCCATTTTCCCCCATCGGCCAGGCGCCGGCACGTGATCACCGTCGGCGTGGGGCGTTCCGGCAGCAAACGCTTGAGATTGACCGGCCCATTGATATAATCCAGCCGCAATTCGACCAGTTTGATTCCCTGCTGCGCCAGATGGGCGTGCTCGGCAATCATGTGACGGTGGCGACCGCGGCCAATGCTGACACAAAGCATAAATTCTGGCTGAATTCGCGAAATTCAGCTCCCACTACTTAAAAAAAATTGCCTGGCACCAGACCCTAGGGGATAAACGAACCGCCCGTAGCCGGAATTGCCCCGTTTTTTAAGTATAGTCGGAAAATCTTTGAAATATAGCGGGCCAAAAGGGGGGGTACGGGGTTATTTCCCGCATTGGGGGCCGAAATATCAGGGCAACAGGTATCAGACGGAACGCGTTCCGCCACCGTTGTGCCTCCTTTTGACCTATTACTTGCCAGAGTTGCTTTATTATGCCACGGATTTGCACTAATAACTCACGGATAAATTTCAATAAATCCGCTCCGCGAATATCCGCACTCCATTCGCGTACTATCCTCTTTACTGAATAACCAAACAACGCACGAAAGTCCGCGACACCTTAGATTCTGCCAAATTGCTTGTCCAACTCCGCCTGCGTAAAGACCAGCATTGTCGGCCGGCCATGGGGGCAGTGGTGGCTGTCCTGGTAAAAATGCCGCTGGGAGACCAACGCGGCGACTTCCGGAGGCGAAAGGTGGTCCCCCGCCTTGATCGCGGCCTTGCACGCCACCATGTGCAACAGCTCGTCCAACAAATCGCGCCGCTCCGGGGTTTTGCCCTCGGTCTGCAGGTGCTCCACCACGCTTCGCAGGACTTCTTGGGGACGAAAGTTGGCCAGCATCGCCGGGTAACTGGTGACTAGGATCGTGCTGCCCCCGAACGCCGCCACCCCTATGCCCAACTTTTCCAATAATTCCTGCCTGGCAAGAATCGCGGCCGCTTCGGTCGCGGTCAGGTCGATCGGTTCCGGCACCAGCAGTTCCTGCCGTTCAACATCGCCGGCTAACACCTTATTGCGAATTTGCTCGTACAAGATCCGCTCGTGCAGGGCGTGCTGGTCGATGACCACCAACCCCTCGTCGGTCTCCGCCACCAGATAGCGATTGTGAATTTGAATGGCCGCCGAGCCCGCCTGCGTGGGTGCGGCACTCGTGTTAGGCTCTTGTGTCCGAAGCGCCGACCCTCGCGTCGCAACCGCAGCTTGCTGGCCAGCGGCAACATACGACGCCGCGGTCCCCGGATACGCC
The DNA here is from genome assembly GCA_033762255.1 of Pirellulales bacterium. Taxonomy (NCBI): domain Bacteria; kingdom Pseudomonadati; phylum Planctomycetota; class Planctomycetia; order Pirellulales; species Pirellulales bacterium. The sequence goes on from JANRLT010000046.1 coordinate 27,221, forward strand.
GGGGGAGCCACGCTAGCCGTCTCCCGGTGAAAAGGGACCAACTCTAACCGGCTGCCGCCGGTACTCGGCAAATCCAACGCCACTTGCTCATCCGCGGGTAGCTGATCCGTGTCGCCACGCACGGCTGGGCCAAACTGGGGCGGATTTTCCGTTTCTACCCCAATGCCTGAACTCTCCTGGCGGGCCCAGGCAAGCAGTTCGGCCTTATGCCGGGCCGTCTGCAGGGGGTCATGCGCCCCGTGCGCGTCGTGCCAGGCTTCCGCGGTGGTTAAAACGCTATTTGCTAACACCGGCGCGCCCGGGACTGTTGTTGACTGCATTCCGGGCAGACCCAAGCGCCCGGGTAATCCTTGGGCGTTGGCCCGTTCGCGGGCGTCGTCAAGATCCCAAGGGAGCTGGCTTTGCTCGGTGGTTATTGGCGATGGCGCGACGATTGCCCGCGCTGGCGGGGGAGAAGAGTGCGGCGGCGAAATTCCCGCCGGGTTGATTCCCAGGGCGGTTTCGCGCGAGTGCAGCCGGGCCGTCAGGTCGGTGGTCAAAAATTTGCCCCGCAGCGTTCCCAATAACTGACTATACAGCCGGCCCCCATCCTGAAAGCGAACTTCCATTTTGGTCGGATGGACGTTCACATCAACCATTTCGGGCGGCATGTCCAACTGCAAAAACGCGATGGGAAACCGCCCCACCATGATCAGGCCGCGATACGCCTCGGTTAGGGCGTGCTGCAACGCCCGGTCGCGAATCGCCCGGCCATTGAGGAACAAATACTGCAACCGGTTATTGCCGCGGGTTTGCGTGGGCCGGGCCACATAGCCCCGCAGCCAGACCTGCTCGTCGCGGCTTTCGATCCAGAGCAATTCATCACCCAACTCCCGGCCAAAAAACGCCGCCACCCGTTCGTCCAGGCGTTCGGTGGGCGGCAAATCATGCACCATGCGACTGCCGTGCCGCAGTGTAAAGTGAATTCCCGGATACGCCAGCGCAGCCCGGGTCAGAGCCTCGGTGACATGGCCAAACTCCGTCGCGGTGGACCGTAAGAATTTTTTTCGTACCGGGGTGTTATGAAACAACTGCCGGACCTCGATCGTGGTGCCGACGGGCGCGCCGCAAGGCTCCACAGGCCCAATTTCCCCCCCGTTGATGCTGACTTCGGCTCCGGCGGGGGCCGTGGGTTGGCGGCTGCGGATGAGGGTTTGGCTGACTTCGGCAATGCTGGCCAGGGCCTCGCCGCGAAAGCCCAAGGTGCGGACGCGAAACAGGTCCTCGGCGGTTTCAAGTTTGCTGGTGGCATGCGGTGCCACGGCCAGGGAAAGCTGTTCCGGGGCAATCCCGCAGCCGTCGTCCACAATCCGCACCAGCTCGATTCCCCCTTGTTCCACGGTGACGTCGATCCGCCGCGCTCCGGCATCAATCGAGTTTTCCAGCAGTTCCTTCACCACGCTGGCGGGGCGCTCGATCACCTCCCCCGCGGCAATCTTATTAATAACACTCGGCGGGAGTTGGCGGATCAGGGGCATGGGAAGTTAACTACGAATTAAAAATTACGAATGAAGAATTGTAGGAGGCGACTCCGTCGCCGAATGAACCGCAACACGACCATGTCCGGTTAGCCACGATGCTTAGCGGAGTTCGGTCGAACGATGTAAGACCGGCTGTACCAACCCGCAACGTCGGCAAGTGACAGATTTAAGCAATCGGCGCTCAATCGTCCAAACAGCGGCAGTTTGCGGCATCCACTGCCAAAGGAGACTCCTGGGTTTACAAAAGATAAACATTCGGCTTAACACCGATGGTAGCAAGCACTTAGGTATTTATAACCGATTTACGCTTAATGAAAAGGGAGCGTCTCCCGGGTGAAATCGAATTAATCTCCGATTTCCGCGGAATATCTTTTGTTCCTCCACGTTATAACAGTTGTCGATAGTTTCAGGGGTGTTGCGCGCAAGATCGTGTTGTTTTTGCAACCCGCGTACAATTAGAAAAAAATCATTGCAACGGCCACACCCTTCCTGATAAATTGACTTAAATTGTCTGAATTTGATTTCTGTCCCTGGGGTAAAGCGATGCAACGCATTCTGGCATTTCTCGCATGGCTGCTGTTGGTTAGCTTCAACTTCCTTGCCACCGCACACGCCCAAGAGACCGGCAAAAAGTACGCCGTACTGGTGGGCGTGGAGAAATACGACGCCAGCCAACTCAATCGGCTGAATTACACAATTAACGATGCCGAGGATCTGGGCCTGCAACTGAAATCGCTGGGCTTTGACGTGACGGTCATGACCCAGAATGCCGACGACACGCGTTTGCACCCCACAACGCCGGAGAAAATCGAGCGCGTCCTGACCAACCGCGCCAAGGCGTTAGACGCGGCGGACACACTGATTTTTGCCTTTATGGGGCATGGCGTGCAGTTTGCAATTGATAAGGAAAACATGGCCAACGCCGAGGAAACCCAGGAACTCTACTTTTGCCCGGCCGATGCCCAGTTGGATGACCGCAGCACGCTCTTATCGCTGGAAAAGGTCTACACCCTCATGCAAGAGTGCCAGGCGGGGCGTAAGTTGCTGCTGGTGGACGCCTGCCGCAATGATCCCCAGCCCAAGGGGAAAACCCGCGCGAAGGAAGTCGAGCTAGAACCCGTGGGGCGCAAAATTCGCACCGTGCCACAGGGAATGCTCGCCTTTTTTAGTTGCTCGCCCGGTGAAAAGGCCCAGGAGTATCCCGAGTTCATTGACGGTCGGGGGCATGGGGCGTTCACGGGGCATGTGCTGAAATACCTGCGGGGAGAGGCGGGACCGGATAAGTATCCCCAGGATGAACTGTCGCTACCAGAAATGGTCCATTATGTGCAGCGCGAGACCAAGGACTATGTCTGGAATAAGGACAACGCGGATCAAATCCCAGTCCCGTATGGAAAGGTGGCGAGTTGGAGTTTGGGGAAGGTAAACTCGGCCCTAAAAAAGGAATTCACCAACAGCATCGGCATGAAGTTTGCCTTGATTCCGGCGGGGGAGTTTCTCATGGGTTCGCCGAAGACGGAGGAAGGACGCGACGACGGCGAAACCCAACACCGCGTCAAAATCACGAAGCCGTTTTATTTGGGGGCGTATGAGGTGACGCGCGGGCAGTTCGCCAAGTTTGTAGCGGAAACCAAATACCAGACCGAGGCGGAACAGGATGGCGGGGCGTACGGGTGGGACGCGGAAAAACAGAGTTTCGTTAAAGACGAAAAATTCAATTGGCGGACCCCCGGTTTTACCCAGGCGGATGATCATCCGGTGGTTTGCGTCAGTTGGAACGACGCGGTCGCTTTTTGCAAGTGGCTGGAAAAAAAGGAAAAGCTAAAGTATACGCAACCAACCGAGGCGCAGTGGGAATACGCCTGCCGCGCGGGGACGACCACGGCGTTTCATTTTGGGGACGCGCTTAATGGAACCGCGGCGAATATCGACGGCAATTATCCCTATGGCACCGAGACAAAGGGGCCATACTTAAAGGGCACTTGCAAAGTTGGCTCTTACCAGCCGAACAAATTCGGCTTGTTCGATATGCACGGCAACGCGTGGGAATGGTGCGCCGATTGGTACGACGCGGAATATTATAGCAATAGCCCGGTCAATGAACCGTCTGGGCCAAGAACGGGAGAATACCGCGTGATTCGCGGCGGTGGTTGGTGCAGCATCGCTATCTACTGTCGCTCTGCGAATCACAACTTCGCCGGACCCGCGAACCGTAGCGACGGCGTCTTCGGCTTTCGTGTTCGCTGTATTCCGTAGGCGCTTTGCTTCAGTCATACGCTGCCTGACTTCGTTAATCTGATCTCAGGACCGGGTACCCTAGCTGTCCGTGGGCTGACGCCCACGGCTACGATCCTTCACCGCTGCGCGGTGGAATACAAACCGTTTTCTCCTAATACCTGTCGCCTAAACTCTGTGATTCCCGCCTCATCCCGCGTTCCGCCCCTTTTCCGCCGATGCCATCGGCGGCTTTGTGCGCGCTCCGCTGCGCGTTGCGGCTAAGCACTCACCCCTGCACCTCCGCACCCCTGCTTTTCCTACCCTCTGGGGGCTCGCTGAGGCTCGACCACCAACCACCCAAGTCAATTAAGAATTATGAATTAAAAATTAAGAATTGGTTTGCTGCAAATCCTAATTCATCATTCCTACTTCTGACTTCTCCCCCCGCCTCTCGTCTCCCACGCTCCGCTTCCCACTTCCTCACTCTCGCAACCGCATTTACGGCACCGGGACGGTGCCTGCTACATACGCGCCCCCCGCCTCCTCACAGCCCATACTCCTTGATCTTTCTATATAGCGTCCGTTCGCCGATGCCTAGCATTTCGGCGGCTTGCTCGCGGTTGCCGCCGGTCGAATTGAGCGTCTCGATGATAAATAGCCGTTCAATCTCCGCCAGTGATTGGCCGATCAAGCTGCTCAGGTCCGACCCGCTCCCCGAGGCCAGCACAATGGTCGGGGCCGTCGGCGCGGCGGGTGTCGGCAAATCCCCCAACTCGGTCGGCAGATCATCCACATCCAAAACGCCGTCAAAGTCGACCACCACCATGCTTTCAATCACATTTCGCAGTTGCCGCACATTTCCCGGCCAACTGTAGTGCAACAGCTTCATTCGGACCGTCGGAGTCATGCTTTTAATCGACTTGTGGTGCCGCTTGGCAAAGTAGCGAATAAAATGGTCGATCAGCAGGGGAATATCCGCCGCCCGCTCGGCCAGACGCGGTAATATAATCGTCACCACCTTCAGTCGATGGTACAAATCCTGCCTGAACGTCCCCTTTTCGATCGCCTCTTCCAGATTGCGATTGGTCGCTGACAAAATTCGCACGTTCACCTTGATCGTGTCATTGGACCCCACGCGCGTGATCTCGCCATTTTCAAGCACCCGCAACAGCTTGATCTGCGTCGGCATCGGCATATCGCCCACTTCGTCTAGAAACAGCGTCCCGCCGTGGGCGTGCGCGATCTTGCCCACGCGGTCAGCGCTGGCGTCGGTAAACGCCCCCTTGACATGACCAAAGAGCTCGCTTTCGAGGATATTTTCGCTGAGGGCGGCGCAGTTGAGCGCGACGAACGGTTTTCCCTTGCGCGGGCTGTTCTGGTGAATGGCCTGGGCGACTAGTTCCTTGCCGGTGCCGGTTTCTCCCTGGATCAGCACGCTAGCGTCGGTCGGGGCGATCCGTTTGAGCCGGTCAATCACGGCGTTCATTTGCGGCGAACTGCCAATAACCCCCTCAAAACCAAATTTTTCATCCAGACGCTGCCGCAGTTCGGTGTTGGTGCGGCGCAGGCGGACTGCCTCGCACGCCTTTTGGGCGACGATTCGCAGTTGCTTGAGATCCAGCGGCTTTTGCAGATAATTAAATGCCCCGGACTGCATGGCCGCGACAGCGCTCGGGATCGTGCCGTGCCCCGTGACCAAAATGACCTCCGCCTCCGGCAGGGCTTCCTTGGCATGCTTGAGCACCTCCATGCCGTCGGCGTCATTCATCATCAGGTCGGTGATGATGACATCGTAATTCTCCTGGTCGATCCGGCGAATCCCCTCCTTGCCGCCGTTAGCGACAGTGCAGTCCAGGCCCACGCGCTCCAGGCTTTCGGCCACGGTTTCGGCGTGGGACTGGTCGTTGTCGATAATAAGCACCCGCACATCCGTGAGTGGGACCGCGGTGGAAGAATCGGTGGTGTTCATAGGGGATATATTACCGCTATCCGGGGGGAGGCGGGAGGGGGCGGGGGGGGAAGCGGGGAAGTCAGAACTAGGAATGATGAATGCAGAATGGCTGCAATTCTGCATTTAAACGGAGCGCGCACAAAGCCGCCGATGGTATCGGCGGAATAGGCGGCGGGACGCGGGTCGAGGGACGGGAGGCGGGAGGAAAATTACTCGTAACGCACATCACATGGCCCTTACCATTACAATCCCTACAATCCCCGCAATTTCACTTTTTATCACCCAATGTTAGAAAACTGAACCCCGCCGGTCGATAACAGCCGTATGGTTGGCTTTACGACAATGACCGCGGGGCGGTTGGATCTGGCGGCCCTGGCCGCGGGACGCTACGGCTGTATCGAAGCGGCCGCTGGAGAGTTACGCGCCGTGAGGTTGCGCCCCTATCCCAAGTGGGTCTGGCCCTGGGACGTCCTCTGGCGGGGGGAATGGCTGCATCGGCACGGCACGGGAGACCGGCTGTGGATTTACTACAATCAACCCCGTAGCAGCCCCGATTATCTGGCTCTAAAATACACGGTCTCGACCCGCGACTGCACCCTCGCCACCCTGCACGCCGCCCTGGGCACACTCGACGAGATCGCCCGCCTCAAATCCTCGGCGGCGATCGTCGGCGACGCGGCCAACTTTCGGCTGAGCGAAAAAATTCTGCGGCGCTTTGGCTGGGTCCGGCATACGGACGACCGCTGGCACCGCAATTTTATTAAGCGGTTTTATGGAGAGTACCCGGCCACGCGAGGATGGCTGGGGGAGAACAACCAATCGAAAGAAAAAGCCCATAGTCAGAGTCTTTCGCAAGAATTGTGTTCGGCGGTATAGACTGAAAACTTTTGCTAGCAAATCTTGTAATATGTGGAACTGCCATTGCTGGCAACAGTTCGTCTCGCTAGGATTTCGCGCGTTTGTAGAGAATCTCTGCCCTGGCAAAGGAGTGCTGGATGGGTCGTGTCGCGGGTGCCGCCGGTGCCTGGCTGGCGCTGCTGGTTGTTACCGGCTGCGTGCAGACCCCGTACGCGCAGCAGGGGGCCGTCAATAATCTACAACAGCAGCAAACGCAGCTCGCCCAGCAAAACAAAACGCTCGAGGACCGGGCCACCGCGCTCGACCGGGATAATGCCGAACTGGAGACCCTGCTCGCCCAATCGCGTCAGCAAGCACAACTGATGCGGGACCAACTGAGCGCGGTCAAGGAACAACTGGGCTCGGTCAATACTCAGCTAGCCCAGCTGCGGGATGAGCGCGGCGTGATGGAGCGGAGATTGCAGGATGCCTTGGCCGCGGCCAACAACTCCGCCGCCAATCCCGCCGCTAATTCGACCGCCAGCATGCCCAACGGCAACAAACCCGGGGCCAGCATCTTTGCCAATAGCAGCCTGTCTTCCAAACTGCCGGACTTTAAGTTGGCGGGGATCGAATCGCGCACCGATGGGGACGTGGTCCGGATCGAGCTTCCCGCCGACCGGCTGTTCGACCCGCAAAGCGCCCGGTTGCGGGTGGATGGGACGCCGCTCATTGATTCGGTCGTGATCGAGGTCGAACGGGCCTATCCGCAACAATACATCGCACTCGAAGGGCATACCGACAACGAAGCCCCCCCCGCCGGATCCCCCAACCCGCACGAACTGACCGCCGCGCGGGCGAGCGCGGTCTTTGAATATCTCACCCAGCGGTCCCGCTTGCGACCGCAGCAACTCTCCGTCGTGGGCTATGGGGCCAACCACCCCGTGGTGTCAAACGCCACCCCCGCGGGCCGCTCCCGCAACCGGCGCATCGAAATCGTGGTGTACCCGGAACGCGTGGGGGAACGGTAGAATCAAAGTCAGAAGTATGAAGGCGGAATGATGAATGAAGAGAGGTTGGCGGTGCGGGATGAGAGTTTGGGATAGCCCGCGAAAATTGCTAAATTTTTGCAAACATCCTAGAATCATGTTTATAATTAATTCTAGTAATTCGCTTCGAATTTCCTATTACAATGTAGCAGACAATTCCATGACTCTCACCGCAGTCTTACTTCCCGCCGCCGAAGGGGGTTATGTCGCCCATAACCCGGAAACCGGCACAACGACCCAAGGGGAATCCGTGGCGGAGGCGTTAGCCAACTTACGTGAAGCAACGGAGTTGTATTTGGAAGAGTTCCCGCTGGAGTAGTTTTTGCTAGTTAACTATTGGAAAGCATCAATTTAAAATATCCTAAGTAAATGATAGTTAACGCGGTCACGGCCATTAAGCTTAAAGGTGGCTCTGGTATCACAACTTCTTCAAAATCAAATACGCCACCACTTATAATTGGTGCCTCTACGGCAAGGTCTCCAAAATATCCTGCTCGTGAAACTCCGCCTGCAATGTAATTTTCTCCATCGTGAACTGCATTCGATTTCCAGCGATACTTCAAGCCGGGAACATTGAAGTGTTTAATGTCCCCATCTGATTCAATCCCAACTAGTTCAGTTGTAAAACTAAGGAAATAGTTTTCACCTGACAATGCATAGTCAGGAACTTGAGGTCGGTCTCTAAATTGAAATATGGTCTTTGAAGGATCAATATAGCTTTTCCATTCCTCAGAATGTGGCAGTTCAGCATAGTATGCGGCGTGTTTATCAAAGTAGGGACCACCATTGGCATCTTCCTCGATTTCAAATCGGCGAACGTCATTCAAGGCATTTCCATCAACTCGAATCGAGTATGTGTCGAACGTATCATCGCCCGCAACTTGAACAAAAGGATCGTAGTACGGTGCCGAAGCGGGACCCGTTATGAAACGATTCACATTACCATTCGGCAATTGTACTGTTCGATGAACATCAAATCGCCAATTTCCAGGGCCTGTTACTGTTTGAAGCCAATTGAAATGGTCAACACCTAATTCTTTCGCTAAGCATGATAGGTCTATCGAATCACCACGAGAATTTTTGGGAGCGAAATTCAAGACCATCAAAGCCGGATCACTTTTTACATCGCGAGTTACACTGCGTTTTACGTTTCCATCTGATCCAATGTATCCCTGCAATATTTGCCTTGGATCTTCCTCAATAAATTCATATTTCACTGTAGCGTCACGCATAGCCACACCATGACCTGCGTGAATATACGGTTGAAAATAGTCAGAGCTTGCTGAAAGAAAGAAGGATGATTCAGGCGGATAGTAGCCGGCACGTGGTGCATAGACTGATAAACCGTTATTTTCAATGATCACGTTTTTTAATTCGCCGCCAAGACAAGTCTTAAAATTAGTAGTGGCGGACCCTAATCTGAAACGCAATTTATGTCAATAAAATAATTTCCCGCAGGGGGAATTGGGGTTGTAAAAAACATGGCTGGACGTTACTAGCGGTGCGGGTATCTGACATCCACGCCACTGGGAACGGAGTTCCAG
>JANRLT010000047.1 GCA_033762255.1 Pirellulales bacterium
ACGCGTAAATCATTGGAATAAGCGTGCATCGAAAATCCTCCTTTTGGGATTCTACGCCCGGCACGCACATTTGGTCAAAAAAAACAAAGATGCTAGCAAAGGATTTCCGCCAGTTGTTAGCTAGCTAAAAAGCGCTCTAGATGAACTGAAATAGGGTTGAGAAGATTGCTTACGTGTTTTTTCATATCGATAATATCATCATCAGTGAGCCTTTTGTTGCTAATGGATATGAGGTCAATCCTGCGATATTCTTCATTGAAAAATATGCGAGCGATAATTCCCGCATAGCATTCGCGCAACCCATTTGTATTATTATTTATTGAGTACATCGAATATCCTTGCTGGCTCAAATGTGACAATGCATTTCTATGGTTGCTATATACGCTAATCGCACAGGAGATAGGAAGTAAAATAATTGCGCAAATTGCAAATGCAATTAAGGCGTGCCACAAACTAAAACGCATCTGAAGTTTCATGTTAAGTGGTGATAGAAAAAGGCAAGCAATTCAGGCAATTCTCTAATCTATCCAGTTAAGAATGGGTTACGCCATCCAAAGGGGGGCAGGTGATTGTGTCATTAAAGGAACAGTTTTTGTAGGTTGGGGCCAGCCGCCATAAATATAATGACGGGTCAAATAACGAGGCCGGCGCAGTCCCAACAACTATGGCTCTATATATTCGACTACCAATGAACAACGGGTGGGACGGCGCAGGCAACCAAATCTTGACGTTTGCAAAACGTATTGTCTGCTGGTCCCACCCTTCAATTTTGCCTTTCCTCCTAGTTCACATCCCCGCCCCCCAGCTTTTCCTCGACCTGGTCCGCTTGCCAGGCGATCGCGCTCAGGGTTTGGCTGATGGCCAGGGGATTCAATAATTCCTCCAGCAAATTCGCCTGGATGGCCAGGGCCTCGCCGGTCCCCTGCGGCACCACGGCAAACGCCCCATAGACCATCTTGGTGTTAAACCGCAAGAGCGTCAGGGCGTTCTTTTCGCTCACTGGCCCACAGATCGAAAGAAAGCTCACCAGTTTATTTCCCGCTTCGTCCTGACGGTCAAAGCGGACCGCCACTTTTTGCTTGCGCAAGGTGCCAATGGGGACGGTGATTAACAGTTGGTCCGGCTCGTCGGCGATTTGATAATTGGCCGCGGTCGCCACTTGCCGGATCATTTCCACGGGATTGATGGTGGCCGGGGCTAGCGCCCCAAAATCCAGCGGCCCGGCCGTGGTCCGGGTCTCCTGCAGATTTCCCGGCCCGCTGACGGCCCCCGGAAAGACCGGCGTCCCCCCCGGCATACCGGGACTCGGTCCCCCCGCTGGAAAATTTCCCCCGCCAGGCGCGCCGCCGGGGCCTACTTGGCCGCCACCCGCCTGCCCACCGCCGGCTTGCATCGCTCCGTGGATCATTCCCGGCAGCATCATCCCAAAGCCCGCTCCCAGGCCCATGCCCATCGGCCCGTTGGCCCCGCCCCCTTGTTCGGCCATTTTACTCATGCTGTTGGCCGCCTGGTATTTCATGTAGGCGTTGAGGTCCCCGACCACGCCCATGCTGCTGCGGGTGTCGATGGCTTTTTGAACTTCGTCGGGGGGGGTGATGGCGTTAATGAACAGATCGACTAGTTCTAGGCCGAATTTGCTGAATTCCTCGGCCACTTTGGCCCGCGCGCCGGCGGCGATTTCGTCATAGCGGGCGGCCATGTCCAATAGATTCAGATTCAGCGTCCCCATCATGTCGGTCAGCCGCGACACGATAATATCTTTTTGATAGCTGGTGACTTCCTCGGTCGTGTACTTACCCTGGGTGCCGACCAGCGTATTGAGCAACAGGGCGGAATCGACCACGCGGAACGAATACTTGCCAAACGAACGTAGCCGGACCACGCCAAAGTCCCGGTCGCGAAAGATGATCGGCTGCCGCGTCCCCCATTTTTGGTCAATGAACGTCTGCTTGCCCACGTAATACACGCAGGCCTGAAAGGGGGATTTTTCCCACGGGATTGTCAGGATACGGGTGATCACGGGAATATTGGCCGTAGTCAGCGTGTAGCGGCCGGGGCCAAAGGTGTCCATGGCCTTGCCATCGCGAAAGAAGACCGCCTCCTGCGTGGCCGCCACAATAAGCTGCGCGCCGTATTTGATGTCTGCGGTCCCTTCCGGCGGGATGCGCTGCACGACGCTGGTGTTGGCTTCATCATGAAACTGAATGACTTCTAAACGCAAACCCATGAGTGAACTCCGCGATTAATTTTGGTTATCGTAATTTTACAAAAGTTAACGAAGGGAACGAAGTTGGGATTCGGTCGTCTTCGTTTCCACATGTTTCCAATGCATTTTTAACAGGAGGTAGCGGAGGAAGCAGAGTTGTGATTCCGGCTTTACCTGTCTTCCTCCGTTCCCTCCGTTTCCGCCTGTTCAAAAAAATATCTGTTGGCTGCAAAACTTTACAAAAGTTAACGAAGGGAACAAAGCTGGGACTCCGCCATGAACAATCTGCTTAATGCCCCTGCTTGAGCAACTGGTCGCGCAATTGCCATTTTTGCTCCAGCATATCAAGTTCCGCCAGCAGACGCATCGCCGCGGCGGTAAAATCGGCCGCGCCACCGCTCAGCTTTTTGACGTTGGCCGAAAGGAGTTCCACCTCGTCCAGCAGATTCAAGTCCGCCTCGTAAATTTTGTCCAACTCTTTTTCAGAGATCTGCACATAGTCAAAAAAACCGCTGTAACCCTGCATCGCCCCGCGAATTTGGCCGATCAGCTTATCAATCCGGCCCCGCACGCGGTCGTACTGCGGCAGTGTGTCAATTTGACCGGCGTCCACCAACCCGCGGGTCACATCGTCAATCCCGCGTTTGCTGTTTTGCAGCAGGGTCACGAGTTGCTCGCGGGCCAGGGCGTCGCTTTCGCGACGGTATTCTTTTTCCAGGTATCCCTTGAAACCGGGAATCACCCGCAAAAACGATTCGATGTAACCACGATTTTGACTATGGTCGCGCGGTTCGGGCATGTCAGGCTACTCCCCAGGGCAAAGTTTAACGCACCCCGCCTGGCGGGGCGTCAGTCGGTAATTTAGCAGAAAGTCGGCCAAGTCCGCAAAAAGATTTTCCTCCCCCGCCGTACCTTCCGCAACTATTTCGTGCGCGGGGAGAAATTCTTGGTGAAATTAGCTGGGCAAGAATTGGATGCGGCGCTGACGCGTCCGTGGGGTATCCCTTGTTAAAGCAGCAGGCTGGAAAATTACGGAATTCGAGCAAATTCCGCTACATCCGTGGGGCAATTCCCTGGCTAACGCGGCGGGCTAAATACCCTTACTCAAAAAACTCCGCGTGTTCCCAGGTCTGGCCGCGACGATCTTTCTCGGCCACGATGGGTTCGCTCACAGGCCAGGGGATCCCCACGGTAGCATCATTCCACAAGAGTGTCCGCTCATGTTCGGGACTGTACAAATCCGTGCATTTATAAACGACTTCCGCTTCCAGCGAAGACGTACAAAAACCGTGGGCGAATCCCGCCGGCAAATACATCATGCGGCGGTTTTCGGCGCTTAAGAGAGTGCCAAACCATTTGCCAAAGGTTGCGGAAGAGCGCCGCAAATCGACAGCCACGTCAAACACCTCTCCCCGGATGGCCCGGATCAGTTTTCCCTGGGGGCGGGAAACTTGATAATGCAGGCCCCGTAGGACATGCTGGACGGAGATGGAATGGTTATCCTGGACAAACTGAGCGCCGATCCCCGCCTGGCTAAATTTTTCAGTGTGGTACGTTTCCCAAAATTCGCCCCGATTATCTCGAAAGACGCGCGGTTCAACCAAAACAATGCCCGTCTGTCCCAAGCGCGCAAAACTGGCCCCACCCACCACATCGATCGTGGCGGCCAAATCCGCGACATTATTCCACAGGCCGATCTGATCGACGGGCACCAAAAACTCCTCGGTTAAATCCCCCGCTATCCGCAAAGGGGGTGATAAAGCCTCGTGCGGCGTCCCCCCCGGGACCATTCCAGCCCTTTCACGGAAGGTGGCTGATGCAAAAGATTTGGTCCGCGCAAAGATTTCTTGCCAAGCTAAGCTTGCCACTGCCAGTTGCATGGGGGTTGCCATCAATGAGGTCGCGACGGCCTAACGCCAGGGGAACGCACGGCCCGACGTTAGGAGGACTTTTGCTAGCATCCCGAGGGCCTACTTGGTCTGCAAGAGCTGCAAAAGGTACTGCCCGTACTCATTTTTCATCGACCGGCCCAGCCGTTCCAATTGCTCATCAGTGATAAATTTTTGGTGCCAGGCGACCTCTTCCAGGCAAGCAATCTTCAACCCTTGCCGCGACTCTATCGTTTGCACAAAGTTTGACGCCTGGATCAGCGATTCGTGCGTGCCGGTGTCCAACCAAGCGAACCCCCGCGAAAACTGCACCACCGCGCACTGCCCGCGGGCAATGTACTCTCGATTGACATCGGTGATTTCCAATTCTCCCCGGGGGGACGGGCGCATGTTGGCAGCGATGTCCAACACCTGATTGTCATAAAAGTACAGGCCCGTCACGGCCAAGTTGGACCGGGGCTGGGTGGGCTTTTCCATCAGGGAGGCCACCCGTCCATCCGGGGCCAACTCGACCACGCCGTACCGCTCGGGATCTTTGACCGGATAGGCAAAGATGGTCGCGCCCGCTTCCCGCGCGGCGGCTTGCTTGAGCAGTGGTTGAAAACCCTGACCATAAAATATGTTGTCTCCCAGAACCATCGCCACATGGTCCCGCCCCACGAATTCCCGTCCAATGATAAACGCCTGGGCCAGGCCCTCTGGCTTGGGTTGGACGGCGTATTGAATTTCTATACCCAAGGAGTGACCATCCCCCAATAACCGCTGAAACCCGCCGATATCCTCGGGCGTGCTAATCACCAAGATTTGTCGAATCCCCGCCAGCAGCAGCGTTGACAGCGGATAATAGATCATCGGCTTGTCATACACGGGGAGTAACTGTTTGCTAACCGCGCGGGTGACGGGATGCAGCCGAGTTCCCGCCCCGCCCGCCAGGACAATCCCTTTTTGAAAATAGTGCATCGGCAACCCCGTAGAATATGTGTGTTCAAATGAAGTTTTGAACTGTTAATTTAGACGATTTAGCAAAGAGGGGGCAACAGGAGATTAGAATTGCCACCAGTTTGGCCTTTTTCGAACAGGAGGGAGCGGAGAAATACAGAAAATGCCGGATTCACAAACTTTTCTTCCTCTACTACCTCCTGTAAAAAATGCATTTAAAACAAGAAGAAACGAAGAAAACGAAGGGGAAGAAAAGTTCGAATACTTCCCTTCGTTACCTTTTATAAAAACTTTGGAGCCAACAGACTTTTGTTTTGAACAGGAGGGAGCAGAGAGATCGGAGAAATACAGAAAATGCCGGAATCACAAACTCTGCTTCCTCTGCTACCTCCTGTAAAAAATGCATTTAAAACAAGTAGAAACGAAGAACAGCTAAATACTTCCTTCGTTAACTTTTGTAAATCGCTGAAAGGAGCGATTTTGCCTCAGATCGTCTTAACCCGCCGAGCGCAGCTTTTCCTCGACCCGGCGGATGGCTTCCTCAATATTCCAGGTTTGTTGGCCAAAGGAAATGGCCTCTTGTTGATTGACCCAACCACCCACCGCTTTTTGTGCCGAGATAACCGTGCTATGGCTGCGACGACCAAAATAACTGCCAATTTCCGTCAGGGCCACGCGTGTGTGTTTGCGCGCTAGCCACATCGCCAGCATGCGGGTCGTATTGAGTGACTTTACCCGCCGTTCCGTCTGCAAACTCTCGGCCGGTAGGCCCAATACTTCGCATACCGCCCGTTCGATGTCTTGCAGTTTGACACCCCGCGTCTGGCGATGCAGCAATTCCGCCAAGGAATCATCCGCCTGGGCGACCGTAATCGGCTGGCCCGTCATGCGGCTAACCGCCCGCAGGCGATGCACGGCCCCGGCCAATTCCCGCGCGTGGGAGCTAAACTGCGTGGCAACAAAGTCGATCACCTCGGCATCGAGTTCCACGCCCAATTTTAGGGAAAATTGCCGTAAAATGCCTATGCGAGTGGCATGGTCGGGGGGATCCAGCCGGGCGACCAATCCCCCGCTCAGACGCGTCCCCAGTTCGCGGCCTAGTTCTTGCATTTCTTGAATGGGGCGATCGGCGGTGAGGACAATTTGTCGCTGATCGACCAAAAGAGCGTCCACGGTGTGCAACAGTTCTGTCAGAGTGGCTCGTTTACCAAATAAAAATTGCACATCGTCCAGCAGGAGCAAATCGACACCGCGGATTTTACGGCGAAACATAGGGAGCCCGCCCCCATGCAATGCCTCTAAAAATTGCGTGGTGAATTGCTCGGCGGTCAGGTAGACGGCGTTGCGGGGGCGGGGAGCCTCGCGATTGGAAGTTAAAATGGCTTCGAGCAGATGGGTTTTGCCCGTCCCGGTCCCCCCATAAATAAGGAGGGGGTTGGTTTCTCCGGGAGAATCCAACACCTGCAGCGCGGCGGCATGCGCCAGTCGATTACCCGATCCCGATACAAATTGATCCATGCGCGCGTATTGCCTGGGACGTCCCGTGGTGGCGGGGGGGGTTGTGGTGGTTAATCGTCCCTGAACTGACGTTCGTCCCTGGTTCGCCGGTGTTTGTCCTGGCCGTGGATCACGCGTCGGCGCTGCCCCCCCCTCTGGTGGGGATGCCAGCCGCGTCCGAGGGGCATCTACGACCCCGGGCAACTCGCTTGTATGATCAACAATCCGCCCATCTGTTCCCGCGCACCCAGTGCTTGCCAAACAGTCCGCCTGGGCTACGTCACCCGCTCTAGCAAATTGGACAATCGGAGCTAATTCTGCATTTTGGGAATGATAGGTTCCGTTGCTGGTGCTGGTGATATTTTGCGTATGGGTTGGGCTAATGTCTCCCTTTTGTAAACTTGGTTCGATTCGAAATTCCAACGTGACCTGGCGGCGCAGAACCTGCGCGCAAACCGCTTCTAAATCACGGCGAAACTGGTTACGCAGCCAATCTTGATAAAACCGGTTGGGGGCTTCCACCAGGACGCTGGCAGCGCGCACCGTCAACCGTGTCTGCGGCCCAAACCACAATTCAAATCTTTCTCGACCGACCCGTTCAGCCAATGCGGCTAGCACGGCTGATACGATTTCCATATCGTCCATGATCACATCCTGCCTAGGAATAAAATTCGCGCAATAAGACAACGCAACCTTGTGTTGCCACAAGGTTGTTGAACAAATTGCGTTATTCCGCCAGCCAGCGGGCTGGCGAGTTTGTTGCTTTCCGGAGACGATCTTGGTCAACGGAACGCGTGCTTGATTGTGTCACCCGACGATCCGATTGTAAGCTAGCTAGCATGTCTGTCAAACCTCTGCTCCCTCTCCCGATTTTGAGTTCTCCAACAATCCACAAACATCCGCCACATTTTCCCGAAAGGATGTTTCCCGAATGGAAAAAATTGCCAGGAAGTTTTTTTCCCCAGGAAAGGACAGAACGTGGAAAAGTTGTTTGGTTCATGTAAAGAACTGAAGTCTCGAACTTGCAAAAAATGCGCAAACCTTTGTATAAAATGGACTTGTGTCAATTCACTAAATATCGCTTCCATTTGAATTGTGTTAAGGCCACCATTTTTTCGTCATGTTTCCTTGGTGTACTTGTTTCATCCGGTGGCGCGTTGCACCCCCGTGGCGACCCTTTCACACCTATTCTGCTGGCAAACCACAACCCCACAAATCCAAACGCAAGGCTTCCACAAACCCCAGTTCCTGATAAACACCTAAGGCCGGGGTGTTGGCCACGTCTACCGTCGCCACAAGAGCTTTTGCCCGAAGGCATTTGCCTCGCCAAATAGCCCAAGCTACCAGTTTCTTTCCGTACCGCTGGCCCCGCGCTTCGGGAATTACTCCCCAATACAAAAGCTCCAGCAGCCCCCCCGCCGGAAGTGCGTCTTTGCAATGGGTTGCGTTTTCTCCTTCTGGATGCACCGCTAAAAGCACACACCCAATTAACGATAAAGCTTGGCCCGGCTGGTCGCCTGGTCCCATAGCTGGGCCCATAGTTCGACTAGTCCCCCGCGCCCACCACCATTCCGCGGTGCCGCTGTGCCCCACGGCGGCATAGCCGGACAATGCTTGACCAGGGTTGCGCCATTGATCAAGACGGGGGCAGTCCTGGCTTTGCTCATAGGTCCGCAGGAGCAGCAATTCCAATGCCTCCCGATCGCCAGCCGGAGCATAAGGGGTGAATTCAGTCGGATCAATTTCAGGTAACACATCCTCCCCTGATAACTCGCGAATTTGATAGGACAACGCGGTAAAGTGGCTCAAACGGTTGGCAAATATCGCTTGGTAGGTACCCCGCTGGGCTGGCCCCGTCAAACATTGACACCACGTTGCACCCGCCGCTGCCGCTCCAGCCAGCGCCTGGGCCAGTAAATCCCGAATTTTTTTCAAGGAAAGGTTGGGATCCGCCAGGGGCGGGCGTAGCTGACAAATTTGGCCTGGTAAATTTTCCGCCCAGCAGAGCGCGCTTAGCGTGCCATTTTCCCATAAACCCCATAAACCTGCTAATAATTGGGGACGAGCGGTCGCGTTTTGAATCGCGTTTAACCAACCGCTCAGTTCAAATTCGCTCGCGGCAACGCTGGAAATCCAGCCAGCCACAAGCGGTAATTCCAGAACCGTTACCGGACGGAGGGGGGACGAAGTCACAGGGGGGATCAAGAAAAATCGCGAGGCGTTATATTACCGAGATGCAGCGCAGTTTAGCGGGCATTGAGATTAAATTCCACTTGATAGCGTAAATGCGGGCTGCTGGCCCGAATAACGGGGGCGGGGGTGATTTTTAATTCACTGAGCGCCCGGCCGTTCCAGCGGATTTGATAAAGGTGCACGCCAGGTTCGGTGGAGGTCACGGCTTCCAGGCCAAACCGTTGGGACAGGTACGTGACCAGCTTAGTGGGATCGCCCGTGGTCCCGCGAAACGCCACTCGCTGGCACAGATGTTCCTGGTCAAAATAGTAAGTCAACGCGCCAGCCAAGTCTTCCTCTCCCGCGCCCGTGACCAAAGGGACGCGATAACCGCGCATGCTGTCATGGGCGACCGACGTATTCACCCGGTTCCAGCGCTGCATAATCCAGGGCTCGGTCACTTCAAAGCGCAGCGCTTCATCCCAACCGACCAGGCAAATATCCGCCGGCTTGACCGCGGGCTCGATATCGGCCAACTCCTCCGCCGTTGACTTGGCCGTGGCGGGTTCTTCGGCTTTTTTGCTAGAATAACTGCTGCCGTATTGATTGCCTCCCCCCCCATCGCCGTCACTATGGGAGGAACTTCCCCAAGAATTGCTTTTGCCCGTGGTATTGTTATTTGTTGATCCGCCATAATTCGTACTTTTATTTGTCGAAGAAGAATACGAATTGCTGGATGAGCCTGTGTAATTTCCATTGCTGGAATTATAGTTATTTCCGCCGTAGCCATTACTAGCGGAGCTAGTTCCCGTACTGGAATTGGCATCGCTGTTATTGCCACTGGTACCAAAGCTGTTCCAACCGCTCGAAGTGCCCCCCGAGTTATTATTGGTTCCGCTACTATAAGAATTGGTCCCGCTGCTTTGCCCCGTGTAGGAGTTACCGGAATTGGAACTTCCTCCGTAGCTGTTGCCGGAATAAGTATTGCCAGAATTGCTTGACGATCCATAGGAATTGGCACCGCTGGTGGAACTTCCGCTACCCGTACCGCCGCGGGAATTGACGGACGAAGATCCAGCGGTCTTGCCCGACGCACTGGAGGCATCATTCCCCGTGGCAAAGGGAGAATTAAAAACCGGGCTATCGATGCCGCCGTAACTATTATCGCTGCCATAGCCCGCAAATTGCGTGGAAACCGGGCCGACGGCTCCCTGGGGTGATGTTTGTCCCCAACCTACGATCAAGGACGGGTTGGGGGGTTGGGCGCTTGCCGGAGGGGTCACGGCAACCGGATTTGCGGCAACGGGGGACGCGGCGCCTCCTTCTAGCACCCAGCGGGTGATGGTTTTCCACTCGCTGGCAGAGTAGGGGACCCCAACCGCGGCGGTCAATAATCCCAGATAGAACAAATGCTGCTTCAACATGATCCACCACTCCCACCCGTGCGTTGGCGTCGGTGGCCCGCTTCCACTGCGGGAAACCCGAACGAATACCGCCGACGCTGCGTGAAACTGGATAACTGGAAAAAATCTTTCCCCAGGTTCCATCCACGGGGGGAGCGCGTCCGGGGGTGGATCATCGGCCTATCAAGCTGGCCGCGGGCAATGCCCATCGTCCGCTCCACCTGCCAGAACCGTCGCCGCTCTCCCGTTCTTTTCGACTTTATTGTTGGCGGGATTGATAAATCTTTATCCCCAGGTCACAACCGGCCCTTGTCATTGGAATCCATTTTGGGGGAAGAGCATAAATGGCGATTGCGCAAGCTTTATCGCGCCAAGAAAAGCACAGGCGGGTTATTTCCGTTGTTCCCGTTCGGCCGTACGCAGCACATCCTCCACCAAAATCCGCGGAGCGCCGATGTCTAACACGTGCACCACCCCCAGGTATGCATGGGCGGCATCCGCCGCAAAGCCCAGTTTTTCGGCCACAAAGGTGCAGGTATGCGTGGCCCGCACGGTCGGAATGGCGGGATGACCGGTGTCGCAGTCCAGTCCGCTAGGCAGGTCGACGGCCACCACCGGGCGTGCGGCCCGATTGAGGTATTCGATCGCCTTGTCATAAGGAGCACGCAAATTTCCTTGAAAACCCGTTCCCAGCAGGGCATCCACAATCCAACCAGCCCGACGCAGTTTTTCCCCCATGAGGTGCCGCCACGGGGGGGCCGGATCGGAACTCGCGGGACAGATCACCATCGGAATCTGGGCGGCAACGGCAACCTGGTAATTCACCAGCGCGTCACCGGATAATTCCGCCGGATCGGCAAACAGCAGCACTTCCACGCTGATACGCCGCAAATCCAGATGCCGGGCAATAACCAGCCCATCGCCCCCGTTATTCCCCTTGCCACAACAGACCACGATCGGCCCATCGATGCCAAACTGGCAAATTTTATCGACCACGCCGCGGCCAGCGTTTTCCATCAGGACCAATCCGGGCAGGCCATATTCCGCCATTGCCCGCGCATCCAAGGCGCGGCTATTTTCCCGACTGAGGCGGACCTTCATGGATTACTACTCCGTCCAATAGTCCAGTACCAACACTTTTTCGCGGCGGTCCTTCACCACCCGCACATAAGCCTGGTGGGCCGGATGTTCGAGATATTGATCGCGACCCGCTTCATCGGCAAAACTGACGACAAAGACATGGGTAAAGCCGTCGGATTTGCCTTCTTGGCTGACGTTGGTCCCCATTTCAAACTGGCGAATCGTATCGATTTTGGAGGGGAGGGCGGCAAAGGTGTCCACCACTTCTTGAACTTGGGTGGCGGAAACCTCGGGCTTGAATTTGTACATGACGATATGCCGAAGCAGTTTTTGCTTTTCAGCGGGAGCGGCCAGCGCCGCCGTAATAGCAACAACCCCCGTGGCCGCCAAAATAAACGTCAACCCGCCAAGAATTTTTAACATCGTGAAACTCCCTGGATGCGTGTTACAGAAGGAATGCCACAAATTGCCCAACTTATCATTTATCATGGCTGATTGTGAGTAGCTTGTAAATTCTGTTTGTGAACAGGAGAAATCAGAGGAAGCGGAGGATTACGGGGAAAATTGTTCTAAATCACTTTCCTCTCCTTCCGCTAGATCCTGTTCAAAATTGTCTTTGGCAGGTTTTTAAGAGAAACCGCTTGCAATTCCGGCAAATTTTGGGAAATTAAGAATTCCGCTTAACAAAGTTTTTTGTTCGGGGCAGGTTCACCATATTTTATTCTGAAGTGAGGAGCGATCATGGCGATGGAAAATGAAGCGGGAGCACCCGAAGCGGGCGCGGCCCAGCGGCAGCAGATTCAAGTCAATGATTCCAAGGTAGTGGCCAGTTATGCCAATTTTTGCCGCGTGACGGGAACTCCCGAGGAACTCATCGTCGATTTCGCGCTCAATCCCCAGCCGATGGGCATCCCGGCCGAGCCGATCAATATTTCCAACCGGATCGTGCTCAACTTTTTTACCGCCAAGCGTTTGCTAGTGGCCCTGAGCATGTCGGTCCAGCGGCACGAACAGGCCTTTGGCGTATTAGAGACCGACGTGCAAAAACGCGTGGTTCCGACCGCCTATCGCCAACCAGGGCAGCAGTCCTAAGCATGCGCAGACGTCTTTAAGAAATTAGCAAACCCGCGTGGGCCTGTTCCGCGCGGGTTTTTTATTTCCTACGATTCCAAAGCCGTTCTGCTCTCCACCAGTTCCACGCGGGTCGATACCGCGTGCAGCGCGATCAGATGGAGCATCTCCGACACGGTCGTGCAACAATCCGCCAGAATTTTACCTGGTAGTTCTCCGCCGTGGGCGAAATCGCCGTATGTGTGACGCAATTTTGCGTCATCATCCCGCAGACCAAAAGTTCCGTCACGCCCAACTCTAACAGCGTTGATTGCAACTTTGTTTGATAAAAACTGTCAGCGTATTCCTTGATAATGACTGGCGCGTCCGGAGCAGCGGCCAAAATTTGGGGATGAATTTCGGCACCGACTGTCCCCCGCTCAAAAAACGGCGCCGGGCCCGCCGCCGGATTGGCAAGGTGCTGAATATGCACCAGCGGTATGCCTGACTCCCGCGCTAGGGCCATCGCGACGAGGATTCGCTCGGTGACGGGGCCGGTATTCCACAAAGGGAATTTTCCACCGGGATAGTAATCGTTTTGCAGATCGATCAGTAGTATTCCGCGCATGAAGTCACCTAGGAAGCATGGGGCGGAGTGGCAGTAGATTTAATAACCAACGTATTAAACCCGCTCCGCGGAATTAATGAAAGCATAAAATTCAATGGCTTTACTGTCCACGCGATTAGCGAGCTTGCTACACGCGCGCCTTCTTCCACTTTCCGCCGCTAAACCGCCATACTACTAGCGCGGTCCGCACATAAATATCGATCACCATGGCGTACCACGCCCCGGACAATCCCCAACCTAAAAGCGGTAGCGATTGCGCCATCCACGGCAACGTCAGACTAGAATGAGCGAGCGCGGTCCCCAGCGGTATCCGCACCAGCAAAAAACCGACAAACGTCACCAAGAGCGGCCACCGCGTGTCCCCCGCCCCGCGCAACGCCCCCGTCAGGATCATCAGGATCACCAGCCCCGGCTGGGCGAGAGTCACAATCCGCAAGGCCCGCGCCGCCTGGGCGATTACCTCGGGCTGGTCAGATTTGACAAACATCCGCGCTAAAAACTCGTTGCCAAAAAACAAAATCGCGCAGCTCAAAATTAAAAACGCCTCCCCCACCAGACAGGCGATCCAGACGCTGCGCGTCGCGCGGGCGGGCTGCCCCGCCCCCAGGTTTTGCCCAACCATCGTCGTGGCGGCGACCTGCAGGGCCGCGACCGGCAGATAACTGAGCGACTCTAGCCGGATCGCCACGCCATGTGCCGCGGCCGAGACCTCACCCAGGTCGTTGATCACCCGCATGAACCACAGGTGGCAGCCGATCATGGCCAGTAAATCAATCCCGCCGGGAATTCCCACGGAAAATATTCGCCACGCCCGCGCGGCGTCCCAGCGAATTTCCGCCGGAATGATTTTTAGCCCGGCGGTCCCGCGGTTCATGGCCCAAAGCATGATCAGCACCCCCACGCCGTAACCGGCAACCGTGCCGATGACCAGGCCATCCCAGCCCAATTGGGGGAATGGCCCCAGACCCACGACCAGGCCAAAGCTGACCAGCATATCAATGGCATTGACGGCGACCATGGAGAGCATGGGGCTAAACGTGTCCCCGGCCGCGCGGAGCGCGCCTCCGCCGACGCTTTCGATCATCATCGCTGGAAGGGCGGGAATAAGAAACAAAAAATATCGGGCGGCCAGCTCCGCCGCGGTCCCGTGCAAACCTAATAGCTCCACCACGGGTCGGCTAAAAAAATACAGGCCCAACATGGGAACCAGACACAACAGCCCCCCCCAAAAGAGCGAGACATTGGCGATGCGGCGGGCTTCATGATATTCCCCCGCGCCGATGGACCGGGCCACAATGGCGGTGGTGCCGATGGAGACCAGGCTAAAAATGCTGATCAAAAACCACAGGCAGTAATTAACCAGATTCATCGCGGCCAGATGTTCCGGCCGGCCCAGTTGGGTACCAGCCAGCCAGGAATCGGTCATGCCGACCAGCATATCCAAAATTTGGACCGCCAGGATGGGGAGCGCCAGCCGGGCCAGCACGGGCAGAATAGGTCCCGGGGCGGTGATGGGAGACGGAGCTGGCGATAGCGACTGGTGCATGGTCCGCTCGAGGGTCACTTAAATCCGTGGACTGACTGCGGTGCGAAAAGCATGCGGGATCCCAGTAGGGTGGCTTTTTGACGATGTGACGTTGCCACCACTCCAGCTTGCGTAAGCTACCAACACAGTTTATCCCTCCTCCGCGGTTAGGAACAGGAGGCTTCCCGTTTACGGCCAGGCCCCGCTTCCGACGCTATTTGTAAATCGACGTCATTTGGGCCGCGGGGCCAATGATCTCCCCCACAACGCCATGATTACCCGTGGCAAACCCCACGGGACGCCGCAGCGGTTCTTGCGAAAAGCGCGCTTGCATTTTGGCCAAGGTGGGGGACCAATCGACTTGTCCGGTTTCCAACCATCGGATAACCGCCGATTTGCGGGCTTCCTCCATTTCCGCAAAACTCCAACCGTGGCTATCGGCCACAACTCGCTCCCAATCAAACTTCTCTAGCAAGGGAGCGGGCCAGGTTTCGCGTACGAACCGTCTGCGCAATTCCGCGGTGGGATTGTTAAAATGCAGAATCTGATCCAGCCGCCCGGGACGTTTGGCGGCGGGATCGAGCTCATCCAAATTCAGGTTGCTGGTGAATAAATAGATGACACCATGCTTGGGATGCATGCCATCCATTTCCGTCAAGAAGGTGCTTTGCCCTTCGTCACCGTAGCGCTGGCGGTCGCGCAAGGCCATGTCAAAATCGTCGAACAGGATGACTCCCGGCTCATCCAAGCTGAATAAATCGCGTATCGAGCCGTTAGAGCGTGCCGCTTGAAATTCCTCGCTCGTAACTTGATTCCAGGCCAAACCGCGGCGCAGCGCTTCGTACCGCAGCCAGCGGCACGCCATGGTTTTGCCATTTCCCGGCGAGCCAAGCAACAAAACCCCGCGCTTTTGAGTGATCCGATACTGACGCAGCAGTCGCTGGTCGCGCTTTAACACGCCAATCGTATTATCCCACAGGCTTTGCTGCTCGCCTGGAGGCATGATGGGGGGCTGTTCCCGTTTCGCGCGGCGTTGACGGCGCAGCAGGTAGCGGTACAGCCGCCGAACCTGGCCCGTGGGCACAAACCACACATCGGGAAACTCCCATTTACGTGGAGTCAGTAGCTCCACGGCGCGCAGTTCCGTTCCCGCATGCCGCAAGGTGTAAAATCTAAGCCCCCAAGATAATTGATGTCCCGGCTTACCCCCATCTAAGTACATTAACGGCGGCAAGTCAATCAAACCCAAATGTTGCGTTTCCTTTCCGTCATGGTGCAAGTACCACTCAAACTCCCAGCCGAAGCGCAGGGTAAGCACTTCCTGCGTTAGCGCGCGTTCGACCTGCGCTTTGACTTGCGTCAAGACAGCGTGAATTTCAGTAAGCTTCTTTAACATCGTCCTACCAACAAAGATGCCTGAGTGACCGGATCAATCCGGCCCGCAAGAACGTTGACACAGGGCCGACAGAGAGGTTCGGCGTGCCGTGGACAGAGGCCATGCGGAGAGTCAAATTTCCTCCGCCGCCCCGTGGGATCCTGCCCGAATCCCAATAAATTGTATTGATGGAAATTGGTGTCTCGACTATGATGCCGAAAATAACCCTAATATTAATTTACGATATTTCAACAGCAATACACCACTTGGTTCAACCACGGGATTTACATCTAAAGGAATACCTACACCCACCGCGATTTACGACCATCCACGCACAAATGCTTTTAATACGCGTATCTACGAGTTTGAATCATATGCGGTTTGTGCGGACAACGGTCACGTTTTGGGTGGCATCGGCTGGGGATTTACAGTCTTAGGTGCCCAGCAACAATTAAGCGATGTTCAAATACCGAGAAAACTACAGGAATTAACTCCAACGGCCCGAGATGCGGCCAATAGGTACAATGCCCTCAACAAACCAAAATAATTCGCTTGTGTGCTACTGTATCGCGATCATTGTTGCGCTTACAGGATTTACCTTTCTTTCGCAGCACGAGAAGTCTATAGACGCCAATGAGACCACGGCCACTACGCAACATCGAGATATTCAATGCAAGATTGAATCACTCATCAGGACAATTACTGATGACCCAGATGAATTTGGCCGTTCAACTCCTTCGGTATACGAACTTACTAAGATTGGTAAACCCGCCACAAGGCAGTTACTTCAAGTATTAGAGGAAAAGGATAACGCTGAAATACGCTGGATGGCTGTCAGGGCACTGAAAAGGATTTATGCAAAGCAATATGGGTTTATTGAAGGAGGTGTTGGCTGGAAAAGCCAGAAGCACTATATCAATTTTCGGGCATTCTGGGACTCATTGGGCAACTTACATGTAAACAGTACCTTTCGAGAGTGTCGCGCTGCGGTAAAAAAATGGTATAAGTGGCTTGATAGCCAAGGCATTGAATAACGTGCTGCATCCGCGTTTACATGGGTGCTTCCCGCTAAAAATATTTTTACTTTCCTTTGACTCCATCAACAAAACCAGTTTCCACCTGCGTCTCTGGCAGCCTCGATTACCAAAGTCTTGGCGAGCGACCGAAGGCTGGCTCCGTTGAAGGCAGAAACCCATTATTTTTCAGGAATGCGGTTATTGTGACCGTTCTCAACTGGCAATTATTTCCTAAATGGTATTCTGAACAAATTGGTCTGGCTTCAAAATACCTGTCCATCCGGAAACAGTGTGGGTCGCGGGCAAAAGCCGCGGATATGAGGGTTGATGCGTCGCGATTCGCCCGGTCAAGCGGCGGCTACGGGTTCCTCTTCTCTGTTTGTTGCGAGCGAGATGGTCGTGACTTGCAAACCGGCGAGGTGCTGATGCCGAGGCGCAAGCACAAGTCTTCCGTGGCCCGTCTTTCGCGACCTGGACAAGCGGCAGGCGAGAGACAGCGACCCACAGGTCGAGTTGATTTCCGCCAGCCCCGCAACCGAAGCAACGGAACGTGTTCTTTCGCGGATTTGCTGAGAATGAGCGGCTCTCCGGCGATGTTGATCCGTGAATCGGGCACGGCCCACGGACTTGGTCACCCGTACGCTCGACCACCTCAAACCCGACCAGGTCAAGAACCTGTTCTAGCGAAATCAGCCCCCGGACCTCACGAAACTCAATTCCTGGCATGGACCTTACTCCTCACAACAGAGAAGAGGAACCCGTACAAAGCGATATCGCTGACCGCAGATTTTACCACCCTTCAAGACCCCACCACCCATCAGGAGTAAAGCTTACCCACACTATACCCGGATGGACCAAATATCGTGCTAGCAGGCATTCGGAGTATCATAATCCGGGTCCTTATTTTTCGAGCGATCCTAACCATTCCTTCCAACCCCCTGGGCGGCACGATTGCCGCCCAGGCAATGATAAAATTACGACCACTGGCCATAAGGTGCCACTAGCTAGAAACCTCGCGGACAACACCACACCTTACGCGGGCGTCAGCTCCGCCAGCTCCCGCGCCAGCCGCTTGCGCGCGACGTGCAGCCGCCGCTTGATCGTGCCGATCGGCGCGTCAAACGCGTCGGCCATTTCCACCAGCGTCTGGCCCCGCACGTAAAACGCCTTCAGCGTGTCCCGGTCCAGCTTCCCCAGTCGCTTTAGCCCGGCCCGGACCTGGTTCCGCGTCTCGCTCCGCAGGATTTCATCCAACGGAGTTTCTTGCGTCGCGCAGTTGTGCTCGAACGACTCCACCTCGGTCGCGTACTCGGGACCGCGCCGCATGGCCCGGTTAATGGCCATCCGGTTGGCGATCGAGCGCAGCCACCCGCCCACGCACTCCGGCACCCGCAATTGATCCAGCTTTTCCAGGGCCTGGATAAAGACCTCTTGTACCAGCTCTTGCGCTTCGGCGTGGTTCCCCAGCCGGCGCAACGCCACGGCGTAGATCGCTTGCTCGTACCGCAGGCACAACTGGCCGAACGCCTCGCGCTCGCCCGCCTGCGCGGCCAAGACCAACTCCCGGACCGACCATTGCTCAACCGACTTTTCCAAAGTCATCATGATTCACACTGCTCTCTCTCTTGAGCGAAGATTTTTCCCCAGGTCCCGGCGCACCATAACGCCGGGGGTAAAAAGCGGAAAAATCGAACCGGACCGCGACGCGCCAAATCATGCGCGAAATGCGGTTGCGAACGGGGAAACAGGGTCAGACGCTGGCGGGATCACCGGTCACACACCGGCTAGGGTCGCTAGCGTAGTCGTCAGATCTGCCAGGTTGTTCCACCAGGGCGAAACGCTCGCCCGCGGAGGATTAACCCAGGACGACTCGGCCGTGGGCGTTTTTCCAGTGGCCCCGGCCGGAACGATCCGCCGATTCCGCCTGGTGCCCACCTGCCAGATAACTGGCCGGTGGCATCGGGGCGGGTACCGGCAGGCGTGCTAGCCTGAGGTCCGCTGACAAAAACGCCTCCCCAAACAATCTGGCGCAGGACATAACAGCCGCGCCAAAAATCGCCGCGCACCAAGATCCACTTTGTTCGCACAAAGCGCGTAAACAGGCGTGTTGCCGGTTGCGCTTTATACTGTGGGACTGGCGCAGGGAGCTTACATGGGCCACTACAAAACGCACATCACGCACCGTCACGACGATGGCGCGGCCGAAATTGGCAATGGCGCTGGCAATCGTGGTTGTGGTGATGGACGTCCGCATGGCTCGCTCCTGCGCTGTCGCGCGGTTGAGAGAGAAACAAAAAAATGTGGGTTAGTTCCCCGGTTTTTTTATTGGCATGTACGCCTTTTTACTGGCAAGTATGCCACGGGACAGAGGAATGAACCCTATCCCGTAAAACCGCAGGAAATCGAACTATCTTAACAGTGCCCTGAATCAACGCCGGTGTCAAGTGAACTGTAAAACAACACAAGGTCCGCCAACTATCTCCCGGGACCGGCAACCGGGCCAATTTTGGCGTGACGCCTCTTAGACGCACTATCGGAGGGGAGGTTCGCGAAAATGTATCCAGAAAGTTGGAAAAATTTGAAAATCCGCTATTTTTGCCGGATAAATCGACATTTCACCGCGAAAATTAATTATTATTGTCAGAAATCGGGGCCACTTGTGAAGGAATTCACAAAGTCAGTGGGTAGCTTCCTGGCCAAAGCCCAGATTTTCGTCGTAATTCATCATAATCACAACTGTGGCTGTTGTTTGGTTAATCAGGAGCTGACAAGCTAGCGGAAAATTTCAGCACTTTGTTTTCACCCGATCCTAGCAATTCCTTCCAGGATACACAGACAATGCCTTCCCCCCCGCAGCCGACCGTCGAGGTCCAAAAACTTTGGGCGACGACATTTTACGCTTTTCAACGACCCGACCATACGGAAACGGCGGGAGAGTTGATTAAGGACTTGTACGAACTGCGCGACGGACAAAACAAGCAAATTGACAGCCACGTCGCCCCCGCGGCAAAATCGACGGCGGGCCTGTACGAAAGCGATTTTGATTTGCTATCGCGACCGGTGGCCAGTCTGCAAAAGCTGCATGAGTTTTTAACACGCTGCCTGCAACTGGCGGTCTCGCATATTAACGGTGGTAAAGTCCCACCGGAGAAAATTCAGCCGCGCATCGTGGATAGCTGGTACCACATCACCAATGACGGCGGCTTTCACGACGCGCATTTTCATGGGGGATGCTCTTGGTGTGGAATTTACTATATCCAATTGGGCCAGTCCGGGCCGGTGGCGGGAGGAGGCGCGCCGAATGGCGGCAGCCGCTTTTATTCTCCCCTGGGAGCCGGGGGAAATTATCGCGACTACGGTAATCAATATCTCAACCAAAGCTACATGGACCCTCCCTTGCGCAACGGGATGGTGCTGTTGTTTCCGGCGTATTTGCTGCATAGCGGGCTGCCGTACCGAGGAGAGACCGACCGGGTGCTGATCGCGTTTAACGCGCAAGCGGAAGTGAAAAAGTAACGTAGGGGGGAACGCGTCCCTCCGGTTCGAGCACGTGGGGCGGAACGCGTTCCGCCGATTCAAGCACTTAGAAAGTAGGTCGGCAGGGGTTCGGCGCTGCAACGCACAAATGAGTATGTCGGATCACGATCCGACTTACGGGGTCTGTAAGAAATCATCTCCATAGTGTGGTGTGCGCCGCCGCATAACGCTACCGTTCACCGGGCCGCGGCGAAGTGCAAAGCTTCAGAATCCGCGCGGCCCGCGGCTTCGGTGCAACGGTTTGTTATCCCGTGGTCTCTGGCGTTGGCTCCCCACCGTAAATGTCGAACCCAATTTCGAGTCGACGGTCAGCAATCATTTTCATGACGCTGGCCGAAATGGTCAAACCCTCGTTGAATCCTTGCATGAACAAGCCGCAAAATAAATCGGCAGAATAGGTTTCATGAATTCTCTGCCAAACGCTGAGATCGTCGGACATTTCATCAAATAGCTTCCGTAGCTGGCCATCAAGGTTCTCCGGCGTCCTATCATCGACCGACTTCAGCCACATTCCGGTTTGAGCGACCCGGACTTGCCCAGTTTGATTGATTCGGATTTCCTCGCCCTTCGAATGACTGAATGTCGGTTCGGCACCAAGCAGCGCCGTGACCTCCGCAGGGACAAGTGAGTCACCGCTGATACGCAGGGACAGTTTCGACTTGTGGAGGTGTGCCATGAGTGAGCGTGAGAAAGAGTCGTGAGGGCAAGTCCATCTGGCGGGATAACGGCAGGGTTCAGCGAGCCCGAGCAGTTGACTCAACGCAAGTCACAGCGGCTGATCGAGGGCTTCGTCTGCAACCCTTTGTTATCCGCTCATCTTCAGCGGTAGTCCAGTAGTGGAGTCAACGGCGTGCCATCGGGTATGCACCGCAATCTGTCGCGCAAACGCCAGTGCCGGGTGATTTTCATCTTCCGGAATGTCGCTCGTTATCTTGAACACGAGAATAAAGGACTCAACGGCATGCTTCGCACCGACGAACAATGTTTCATAACGGAAGCTGGGATCGATATCGATCTCGGTTGGGCCGCGCCGAGATATTGCCGAACCAATGATTTGTTCACAGGCAGTTAAGAACTGTTCACGGACATGCTCTTTCGTGCCCATTGATCCGTTCGGGCGGGAGTAGTGAATGTCCCAACTCATCGCGTATTTTGCACCCTTGTTGTTCGGTTTCGTCGTGAATCGGTGAAGCGGATAACGCTGGCCATCACCCGGCACGCGCGAGTGTGGCCACCATGTAGAAAACGCCCGATCGCGTGCTCGGGTGGATGGCTTTGTTCGGCGATTTCTCACACCTCTGTCCACGTTACACAAGTTGGCAGCCTCGCGGGATGCAACACGAACTCGCGTATTGCCTGTCTTGCTTCCGTCTGAGAAATCACGTTTCGCAACAGTGTTTCTGAATGATGATCGAGTGCGACATAGAATGTAAAGATGCCTTTAGCATTTGGATCGCCCAAGCTCACGAAATACGGTGGATTTCCGGTATTGCCAACGAAACTTAGGCAACTTCCCACTAGTGCCCCCAGCACTATCGTCAGGCAATCTCCATTTGTGCGGACAACATCCACGGCCTGCGGCCTTTCCGACGACACTTGCTGTGTGATCGAATCCAGCAATGCGTCAAGTTCTTCAATTGTCGTCGCTCGGTCTGTGGTTCTCCAGGACACCTCTGCTATCACGTACGTGCTCCCGTGTGGTCGCCGAACGACTAAGCTCACCGGCCCGGCCGCGACACCAGTGTGCGGCTGATGCGCCCAGGGAGCAACGGGAAACAAAGCACATGGCCGGGTCCGGTGCAGCGCCGGGTTCGGCGTGCCTTGTGGGCTACCAACCACCCGGCGGGGGCTGGAGACGAGTCTTGAGGAACGCGAAGTACTTGTCCGCGCCCTCGAAGATGTCGGACCCAGCGCCCATGTACGCGCGGGCCAGCTCGTCCGCCGCCCGGTCCAAGCTCCCCAGCTCGAACTGGCACTGGCCCAGCCGAAGGTGCAGGAACGGGTTGCCGATGGCGTTCGGGCAGTGCATCGCCAGCGACAGGTTGTCCCGCCCGGCCGTGAAGTCGCCGCCGAGGAAGTTCGCGTCGCCGATGGCCGCGAGAATCCAGGTGGCCGCCTCCCACTCGGTTTGCGGCTCGGGGAGCAAGTCCCACGCGGCCCAGTACTGCTGGAGCGCGGCGGGGTACTGGCCCTTCTTGGCGAGGGCGTCGCCTTTCTTGCAGAGGGCTTGGGTGCGCTCGTGGGCTTCGTCCGAAAGCTCCGCCATCCGAGTGCCCTCCGCCGCCGAACGACCATGTTGACCGAGCCCCCGCCAATATGGTCTCTAAAGTTAGGAAAGGTCCGTCGGGGGCTTCGGTCCAACATTTTGTTCGTTGCTTAGCAGGTAAGGCTCTATCAAACCATTCTGTTCAGCGAACCTCGTCAACTTTGTATTCAAGTCATCAGGATCTCGCC
Source organism: Pirellulales bacterium (assembly GCA_033762255.1). Classification (NCBI taxonomy): domain Bacteria; kingdom Pseudomonadati; phylum Planctomycetota; class Planctomycetia; order Pirellulales; species Pirellulales bacterium. The sequence goes on from JANRLT010000047.1 coordinate 22,772, forward strand.
AGTACGCCTCGTCAATTGCGTGGATCCGTTCACACCAATCAGGTAAAGTGTTTCTGTCAATTGTCTCGGGGTACTGTTTCATTGCGTCCCATCTCGCCGCGCGATCAGTAGGAGGCTCGACATCATCAAACAATATAGACGATGCATTGTGCAACAAGCGTTTAGTTTCTTCTGCACCCAAAGTCTCAAGACCGCTTAGTGCTTCACTAAATAGTTCGCCGGACGAATTTGAAAAAAACTGATGCATCCCTCCATTGTAAACCTCGCCATTTAGAATGGACACGGAGTAGTACAAACGTTCGATATCAGAGAATTGCCGCCAACCTTCCTCTTTTGCATATGCTCGCTTCACGAGTGATGTCCAGAGTTTACGCCAAGGATCATATTTCTTCCGTTCCTCGTGGTAACGTCGACCTTCTTTGATACGCTTTCTCGTACCGTTCTTGCAGGGCATACACAGGCCACCAGTAGTTTCGGCGGTCGTCGCCAAAATCTCAGCGTTGCATTCACGGCAATTTGTCTTGAGTGCTGTCATGTCTCTTGCAACGAACTTATATTCGACCGCAAAATCGCGGTATAGCACACGATTGAATTGCGGCCGAGTATGGATCGGTAAAAACAAATATGTAATACTGAGTAAAGAGTTGCGACGGATCGCTCGGAGTTTTTACCATGCTAGACCGCACTGGAGACCGTGCTATGCCGCAATCTTCACAATTCAAATCATACCCTTCTCAAAATGACCGCACAATACCCGGTCGGGGAGAGCCACGTTTTTTGGATCAGGTGGCCATTGCGTGCCGCTTGAAGCATTTTTCCTATCGAACCGAGCAGTCCTATGTCGCCTGGGTTCGTAGGTTCATTTTGTTTCACAACAAGCGACACCCCAAAGATATGGGAGCCTTGGAGGTTAAGGCCTTTCTCTCGGCGGGGTGGCACAGTTAAAGATTTTATTTTAAAAAAGTAATGCCACGCCCTTGCCGGTACCATTTCCTTGCACCCAACCGCATCCATCATCAACAACCGAGGGTGCCACTGGCGTTCCGCCAGTGCCAAGCATTGAAATCGGGTCGAAGCCATTAAGGACACTGCCTCCGATCCAACTTCTGAACGATGCCGTCCGAATCCCATCGTAAACGGGTCAAGCATTACCACGATGCCGGTGACGTGCATGAATTGACCTGTTCCTGCTATCGGCGATTGCCGCTCTTAACCAACAATCTCTGGCGCGGCTACCTGGCCCGTGCCTTGGATACTGCCGCCCAAGCGGCGCAAATTCAACTGTATGCTTTTGTCTTTATGCGGGAGCATCTCCATTTGTTAGTGAATCCCGTGGGCATCAATAAGAAGGAATCTCTAAGTCACTATCTCGCCGCTTTTAAACGCAAGTGTTCCGTCCAGGTGAAAGAAGATTGCGAGCGGGGTAATAATGCTCTCTTAGCGAAGCTGACCATTCAGGAACGTCCGGGGCGAATCGTGTTTCGCTTTTGGCAAGAAGGGGGTGGTTATGACCGCAACCTGAAAACCGCCGCCACCATCCAGGCCGCTATCGATTATCTGCATCTCAACCCGGTGCGCGCGGGCCTGTGCAAGCTGCCCACCGATTGGAAATGGTCGAGTGCCCGTTGGTTTGCCAGCGAGGCTCAAACAGACGACCCGGACTTGCCCCGACTCTGGAAACTGCCAGCCGAATACGCTAGGGCGTGAAATTTCGCACAGAAGGGAACGATTATCTTATGTATATCACGTCACGCCACGCAAGCACTGGCGAAACGCCAGTGGCACACGAATGCTTGTCAAGATGGCCCAATTAACGGTAGTTCGTGGTAGTGCAAGGAAATGGTTGCCAACAAGAACAGGGCAATGCTTATATGCACTGCAGGAGATTCGTCAGTGCCAATACGCGTTTGTCGGATCATGATCCGACCTACGGGATGATCCCTTGCTCACGCTGCGGGCTGAAATGTCCCTTGCTCACGCTGCGGGCTGAAAAACGCGATCCGCCCACTCCCCACTACACACTCCCCACTCCCCACTACACACTCCCCACTACACACTATCCACTCCTCACTACACACTCCCCACTATCCACTAGACACTCCCCATCACCCCGTCTCCCACGCCAGCGCCTTATCGGCAATGTCCTTGCGGCACCAGGCCCCGTCCCAGCGAATCGCTTTCACCGCGGTATACGCGGCCAGCTTGGCCTGGGCGATGGTATTACCCAGTGCCGTCACGCCCAGGACGCGGCCCCCATCGGTGACAATTTTGTTGTCGCGCACCGTGGTTCCGGCGTGAAAGACTTGAACATCGGGGACTTTGGCCGCGTCTTCCAAACCACGGATTGGCAGTCCCTTTGTATAATTGCCGGGATAGCCCTCGCTGGCCATGACCACACAAACGCTGGGTCGGGGATCCCAGGCAATCGGGGGCAATTCCGCCAGGCGCCCCTCGACGGTCGCCAGCAGCAAATCGCAAAAGTCGCTTTTTAGCCGCATGAGCAGCGGCTGGCATTCGGGATCGCCAAAGCGGACGTTAAATTCCAGCACCTTGGGGCCTTGATTGGTCATCATTAGCCCGGCGTAAAGCACCCCTTTAAAGGGTCGCCGAGCACGCTTCATGGCATGCACCACCGGAACCAACACTTGCTCTTCGATCTTGTGCAGGTCGGCGGGTTTCACCAACGGGGCGGGGCAATAGGCCCCCATGCCGCCAGTGTTTGGCCCTTTATCGCCATCAAAGGCCGGTTTGTGATCTTGTGCCGGAGGGAGCGTGATAATTGTTTGCCCATCGGTAATTGCCAACACGCTGGCTTCCTCGCCATCCAGGCGTTCCTCGATCACAATTTGGCGACCGGCGTTGCCAAATTCGCGTTGATCGATAATACGATTCACCGCGTCGATCGCTTCGACACGATTATGGCAGACAAAGACTCCCTTGCCCGAGGCCAAACCGTCGGCCTTGACTACGACGGGAACATCCTCTCGGCCCCGCAGGTAAATCAGCGCGCGTTGCGGATCAGAGAACGTTTGATAATCGGCCGTGGGAACGTCCGCTTGCCGCAGCAGATGCTTGCAAAAGGCTTTGCTCCCCTCGAGTTCGGCGGCGACCTGGCTGGGACCAAAAATCCGCAACTTTTCTTTTTGAAAAAGATCCACTACCCCCGCCACCAGGGGTTGTTCCGGCCCCACCACCGTCAGATCTATTTTTTGCGCTTTGGCAAAGGCGAGCAACCGGGGAAGGTCCGTGGCCGCGATGGGGACATTTTCTCCCACGGCCAGGGTGCCAGCGTTTCCCGGCGCGATAAAGACCTCGCGCACACGACGGCTTTGCCGCAACTTCCAGGCGAGCGCGTGTTCCCGGCCCCCTTGGCCAATTATTAAAATTTTCATGCTGGCAATTGTTAGTTAAATAAATAGTCTACCGGCCCCCCACTGAATCAAGCGATTTGCACCTTATTTTCAGGGATCATCCTAAAAAGACAAGCCGCGAAATCCGAACTTCCCCCAGCGGCATGATTTTCCACCACCAAGGCTTGTTATTTGCGGGTGGATTTCCTCAGTTAATTGACACAGGCGGGGATTTGGATATTACCAAAAGTTATGACTCGCCAGCGGCTAAAAACTTGTTAAGATACGTGCCTGAAATTGCCTGCTAGCCACCCCATTTGACCCGGGGAGGGTAGCAAAAAGAGGGAAAATGCGGTTTCTGGCAATTGTTGGGGAAAAGCCGTTGACAATCCGCTGACAAATCATAAACTGAAATAGTTCGTGAAAAAAGTCACAAGGACGACCCGGCTTTCGACCGAACGTATACAAAGCTTTTCCCTATACGGATTTCCGATCTTTGTGTTTCTGCAAATTTCGGATTTTTTGATGTTTAACCCGGTTGCAACCTCTTTTGACCAGACGCCATTACGGTGCTGTCATGGGTGAGTGATCATGGCTGAAGAGAAAAAACGCCCAACTGTTGCCGAGATTTTAGCGGCCGCACGTAAAAATAAACCTGCGGAAGGGACGGAGTCGTCGGCGCCCGCTGCGGAAATCCCGGAAAAATCGTCAACAGCCGCCACGGCCGCTACTTCACCCCCCAGCAATCCGGCCGCTGCCCCGGCAAAGGCCGCTCCGCCTAAGGTTGCTGCTGCTAAACCCGCTAGCGGTGGAAAGCCCAGCGTGGCTGAAATGCTGGCTATGGCCCGCGCTCAAAAAGCTGGCGGATCGCCCGCGCCCGCCGCGGCAGCGGCCACTGCGGCCCCCGCCGAAAAACCTGCTCCAGCGGCAAAACCCGCCCCTAAACCGGCTGAAAAAGCCGCGGATAAGGCCGCGGCCAAGCCAGCCGCCGCCAAAGTCGTGCCGAAGGACACGGCCAGTATTTTGGCTTCTGCTCGGGGGGGAGCAAAACCTGGCCCCGTGACCAAAGCTGAAGCGGCCGCGGCCGAAGCCAAGGAAGACAAAGAAGCCACCGCAGCCGCCAAGGCAAAATTAGCCGCGGTGCCGCCTATGCCGGCCAAGCCCGACTATGCCAAGCCCAAGCCAAAAGGAAAAGAAGCGGCGGAGATTTCGCGGCGGGGGATGTTTGGGTGGATTGCCGGCGCGGCGGCCTTTGTGACTGGCTCCGCCTTTGCCCTGGGGAACACCGCCATGGCGATGACCGGCGGGTTGTGGACATTGGGCATGGCGCGTTACATGTTTCCCAATATTCTTACGGAACCCCCCAGTCGGTTCAAAGTCGGCTTTAAGGACGCCTTTGCACCAGGTATGGTCGACACCCGATTTGTGTCTCAATTTGGCGTGTGGGTGGTCAATACCGAATTTCAAGGTCAACGCATGATTTACGCGTTGCGGACGGTATGCACGCACCTGGGTTGCACGCCAAATTGGCTAGAAGGGGAACAAAAATTCAAATGTCCGTGCCACGGCAGCGGTTTTTATAAGGATGGCATTAACTTTGAGGGACCCGCGCCGCGGCCCCTCGAACGATACGCGATCCGCATTGCCGATGACGGTCAACTAGAAATTGATAAAAGCCGGATGTTCCAAGAGGAATTGGGCCAATGGGCCGATCCCAGCTCGTTTATTCCCGTTTAAGCGGGTAAATTTTCCTTTTCGAACGACAATCGATCACTCGTTTTTTTATCATTTGCGAATCACCCACCCAAATCATCCCTTATCCCTCGACGGCTAGGAATTGTTCGCATGTCACTTGGCGAATCCATCCGTAATTCCCAAATTTGGAAAAGCATTTTTCGGCATCCGGCTCCGCTTGATCGGCGGAATCGCATCGTCGTGATGCTGACCAATTTCTTTTTGCACTTGCATCCCGTTTCCATCAAAAAACAGGGGATTGCGCTTAGTTATACCTGGTGCATGGGGGGGATCACGTTCTTTTTGTTTTTGGTCGAGACGATCACCGGCGTCCTGCTGATGTTTTATTACCGTCCCACGCTGCAGTGGGCGTACCAGGACATCATGAATTTGCGCGATGTGACCAGCCTGGGGGTGCTGCGCGAATTGCACCGCTGGGGAGCCCACGCGATGGTGATTACCGTCTGGCTGCACATGTACCGCGTATTTTTAACCGGCAGCTATAAACCCCCGCGCGAGTTTAACTGGGTGGTGGGTGTGATTTTATTGTTACTGACGCTGTTGTTGTCGTTTACAGGCTATCTATTGCCGTGGGACCAATTGGCAATTTGGGCGATCACGGTCGGTTCCAATATGGCCCGGGCCACGCCGCTTTTAGGCCATGAGGGACCATTGCAGGGATTGTTGTCGTTCGGTGGTCGGGACATGATCACTTCCGGCTCGGACGCGCGATTTGGGTTGTTGGGAGCGCGGTTTGTGGGTGAAGAGACCCTTAATCGCTTTTATGTGTTGCACTGTATTGCCATTCCCCTGGTGGTGGCGTTGCTCTTGGCGATCCATTTCTGGCGGGTGCGCAAGGATGGCGGGATTAGCGGGCCGCTGTAGCTTGGGCAGGAGTCCCGGGCGCGTTAGTGTCTGGGCGCTTCAGCATTTGGACGAATGTGATAGTCTGTTGAAAGATTTTTTGTTAATCCGGCGATTGTTACGCATTTGATTTGCCGCGCTGGCGGCGGGTGAAGGACGCAGATGGAACTTAGCTCGACACTGTTGTTGTCACCGCTGTTGGCGTCGGCCGGTCCCGACCCGGTCAAGCATTTGTACGCCGTGGCCACCTTTTTGGGGGGCTATTACGTGCTGATGGCCGTGATGAACGGCGTGGCGGCCTATCTATGGTGGCAAAGGGAAAACGATAACGCGCGGGCGCTCATTTGGACGGTGGTGGCGGTCCTGCTTGCCGGGGTGTTGGCACCCTTGGCCATGAGCGGCCATCAGGGCTGGGTCCCCAGCATGCCCGACTTTATTAAGCAGATCGTCAATTATCTCTCTGGACCGGTCGCCTACACCCTGGGAACCACCCTCATCCTGGTGGTGATGTACATCTTTCGGCGATTTTTTGTCCAGACGGATGTCGCCTGGACCATGCTAAATCTTTCGCTGCTGGCATTAGGCCTAGCGATGGCCGACCCCAACTTTGCCGCGATTGTCATGAAGCCCGACAACGTGCCAATCGTGGGGCTGGTTTACTTGCTGGGTTATTTTACCTGGCTGGCCACCGCCATAGCCGTAAAAAATGACGATCGGATCGAGCAAGGATTGCCTCCTTTAGAAAAGTCCGACGGCATGGACGAAAAAGTTCTCGTTTGGCCCGATCTGGTCTACACCGAATTGATCTGCATGATCGCCCTGACCGCGTTCCTATTGGTCTGGGCCATTGCCCTTCCCGCCCCGCTGGAAGAACCCGCCAGCAGCGTCAAAACACCCAATCCGTCCAAGGCTCCGTGGTACTTTTTGGGCTTGCAAGAAATGTTGGTGTATTTTGATCCCTGGTACGCCGGCGTGGTGCTCCCCAGCCTGGTCATTGTGGGTTTGATGGCCATTCCGTATTTGGATTTTAACAAAAAAGGAAACGGCTATTACACGATTAAGGAACGACAATTTAGCTATTTGGTTTTTCAATTTGGCTTTTTGGAATTGTGGGTGACGCTGATTATCCTGGGGACGTTTTTGCGCGGGCCTAACTGGAATTTTTACGGACCCTTTGAATTATGGGATCCGCACAAGGTTGAGGTGCTGTCCAACCGCGATTTGTCGCAATTCTTTTGGAATGACTTGTTGGGAATGCCATTGCCCAAGGCTCCCGAAGGCTCGGGGGCGGGGACGGGTTTTGCGTACATCTTGTTGCGGGAATTGCCAGGGATTGTGACGGTGCTGGCGTACTTTTTGTTTTTGCCGCCGCTTTTGGCCGTGACCGTGTTTCGCAAATTTTACGTCAAGATGGGCTTTGTGCGTTATATGGTCATGATCAATCTGTTTTTGTTCATGATGACCTTGCCAATCAAGATGGTCCTGCGTTGGACCGTCAACCTGAAATACTTTATTAACATTCCCGAATATTTCCTGAACTTTTAGCGTGTCAGAAGGACGTGACCGAGACGCGGCGTTGTTAAACGTCCGTTGGCTAGGGCGGTTTTTTTTCTGGGGACGCGGTTCATTTTTTGCGGTGATCGTTCATGCCTGCTAACGAACAAACCTGGCGCAGCCTGCCAAAACTGCATGTGGTCTTTGGGATCTCGGCGATCTTGATGTTTTTGACCACGGTGTGGCTCTTGGTGGCGGACCATAATCGCGAATGGCGGCAGTACCAGACAAAATGGTACGACTTGGAGGCGTGGAGCGTCTCGCAGCGCATTAACGAGACGGATTCGGCGAATTTTAAAAAGGACGTGGATAGTTTGCGGCGGGACGTCCTGGCCGATACCGTCCAAAGCTGGTTCGTTGATTCCACCGCCGTCGAAAAACTGGTCCAAATGGTCCAGGACGCCAAAGAGCTGGTGCCGTTAAAGTTGTCGACCGGTTATTTGACTTCGACGGATAATGTCACCGAGCAATTGACCACCGCGATTACCGCGGCCGGCACCGCCCGGAATGAGCTACTGACCGCCGCGGGCCTGGATCCCGCCACGGTCCCCCCCGGCCAACCTCTGCCGGACGACAACGCGGCCCAAAAGAAACTTTTGGAGATTGCCGCGGGACAGGGGACTACCGCCCAAACCGCCGCCCTAGAAAACTACCGCCTCGCACGGGAAAAAGTCCTTGGCCAAGTGCGCGACTTGATCAAGCAAGTATTTTTTGTGGAACAAAACCTGGTCGCGGAAGTGAAATTGCAACGCGCCAACCTAGACAAGGCCCGCGCGGAATACGACCAATCCATCAATGAGAATAAACCTGACGATGTTATCGCCAAATACAAAAAAACTTATAGCGATTTACAGCAACAACTCGAGGGGACAGAACTTGCCCGCCCAGCCCCCGGAACGCAACCCGCGGCCCAAGTGGTCGGCATGTTGCCGCAATTGCAACAGATAAAGACCTTGCGGGAAGGGCTGGAAGGCCAGCTAAAGTCCGTCACCGCCATCGAAACCGCCTCCCGCAAAAAGCTGGACGATCAACTGGCCAAGTTAGAGCAACTGCGCAAGAGCCTGGAAGAACGGGCGAATCATTGGCAAAAAGACGTTGTGGACCTACCCATCATCAATGCCTTTGGCGCGCGGCTGCGACCCGACCAAACCTGGCTCCCCAATCTTACCCAGACCTTTGGCAGCTTTGGCCAGGTGGCGCGGTTTGACCGCTGCACGACCTGCCACATGGGCATCGCCAAGACCAAGCCCGGCTCCGCGGTTGAACCCCTGTTTCCTCCCCAGCATTCGTTCACGGTGGAAATAATTGCCCCCGCGCTGGAACAGGACAAAATCAACGAAATGCAAGAAAAGTTCGCCGCGGGCGATCTGTTTACCGAAGGAAACAACTTTCTTTCACAGCAGTTTGGCTTTACCCTGGCCGAGACGGGGCTTTTCCGCCCGGACGAGGCCACCATCAGTTCCGTCCTGCCCGAAAGTTTAGCCGCCAAAGCCGGCCTGAACATGGGTGATGTGATTCTCTCGGTCCAGACCGCCGAGACTTCCACCATTAATCTGGCTTTCTCCTATCTCCTCGAGGACATGACGTGGGGGAAACCATTTAAAATTACCGTTAAGCGCGGCGCGCCGCAGCCTTATTGCGCCCATCCGCGCTTGGACTTGTTTGTAGGTTCGTTGAGTCCGCATCCGATCGAATCCTTTGGCTGCTCCGTCTGCCACCAGGGAAATGGCTCGGCCACGGCGTTCAAATGGGCGTCCCATACGCCGAACTTGGTCGAGACCGAATCGGAATGGACCAGCGAGTATGGCTGGTTTAACAATCACCATTGGGTTTATCCCATGTGGCCGGCGCGCTTTGCCGAATCCGGTTGCCTAAAGTGCCACCACGAAGTAGCTGAACTAGATTCCAGCGAACGTTTTCCCGATACCCCCGCCCCCCGCTTGGTGGAAGGCTTTAACACGATCAAGGATTACGGCTGTTTTGGCTGTCACGAAATCAACGGCTATGATGGGCCAAATCGCCGGATCGGTCCCGATTTGCGGAATGAACCTTCCTATTACGCCGCGGCGCAGCAGCTTTTGGCCGATGCCAAATTCAACGCCCTCGGCCCCGATGCCGTACAACTCGCCCAAACCGTGGTCCAACATCCCGAGGATGACGCCACTCGTCGGCGCTTGCTGGAAATGATCTCACTGGATGCCGCGGCGGCCGCCGCCGTGCGCGAGGGAAAATCCACCACTCCCCCGGTGCTGTCGCCGGACGCCCATCGCCTGGAAGCCGCGCTCAAGGATGTCTCCGTACCTGGCAAACTGCGCAAAGTCGGTCCCAGCTTGCGATTTATTAACGAGAAAGTGGGTTACGACTTTTTGTACGACTGGATTCGCGATCCGACGCACTTCCGCCCCACCACCAAAATGCCCCGCTTCTTTGGGTTGTGGGACGCGCTCTCCGGGGATCAACTGGAAAAAGCCAAGCTCTTTGAACAAGCCGAAATCCAGGGAATTACCGAATATCTGCTGACCGCCTCGCAGACCTACCAACCGGTGGAACCGACCGAAAAGGCGCTTCCCCCCTCGCTCGAACGGGGCAAGCAACTCTTTGAAGTGCGCGGTTGTTTAGCCTGCCACTCGCATGTTGATTTTCCGTCTATCACCGCCAATCAAGGTCCCGACCTGAGCAACCTGGGGGCCAAACTAAGTCTCGATCCGGTAAAGGGTCAAAAGTGGCTCTATAGTTGGGTGCGCGAGCCACACCGTTACCATGTCCGCACGGTGATGCCCAACCTGTACCTCGATCCCTACGAGGACGCGCAATTGGGCGTCATCGATCCCGCGGCGGATATCGCGGCCTACTTGTTTGCCTCTCAAAAATTAGATCCCCATTCGGACGCGGTCTACCAGCCGCTGGATGTCCCAGCGCGCGGGCTGGCCGGACCCGCCGCGACGGCCTTCAACGACCCGCAAAAATTCCAAAAGTTCCGCGATAGCGGCTATGACACCAGTATCAAGCTAACCGCCCTGACTCCCCTAGAAGCCCTGGCCTACGAGCACTTGATTGGCCGCTTTACTAAGTCGCGTGCCGCGGAATTACTGCAAAACGGACTCCCCGCGACCGCCGCCGAACAAATCCAAGGGGACGAGGCGCTGTTGATTGGCCTGACCGCCGAAAATCGCCACCAGCGCCTCTTGCAGTACGTGGGGAAGCGTTCGCTCAACAAGTATGGCTGTTTTGGCTGCCATGATATCCCCGGCTACGAGGATGCCAAGCCCATCGGCGCCGCTCTGGCCGATTGGGGCCGCAAGGATACCTCCAAGCTGGCGTTTGAAAATATCTCCGCCTACGTGCATCATGTCATGGAAGGTCATGGGCATGGCGGAAATAGCGGTCACGGTAACGCGCACGCCAATGATCAATCCGGCGGCCATGCGGGGGATATGCCTGGACCGGATAAAGGCGCTTTATCGCATGCAACGGGGCACGGGGCCGATGCGGTTACTCCCGCTGATCCCGCCACCAATAACAAACCCCTTAGTGCCACGGTAAACCCCGCGATCCTGGAACAGCAGGATGGACCTCCCCGGGTCGTGACCGATCCCTTTGCCCTGGCCACCGCCGATCCGCTTCCTCCGCTCTCGGTTCAAGCGCAAACACGCGAGTTCTTCATCGAAAAACTGCTCCTTAACGAGCGTGAAGGCTTTATCTGGCAAAAACTCAACGCCCCCCGCAGTTACGATTATCAAAAGACGGCCATGAAGCCGTACAACGATAAACTGCGCATGCCCAAGTTTCGCTTTGCCCGGGACGAGGCGGCCCACCAACGCGCGCTCGAATCGGTGGTCACCTTTGTGTTGGGCCTCGTTGCCGAACCACCCGCTCCGCAGTACATCTTTAATCCTCCCCCGGCCAAGCGGGACATCATTGCCGGTAAGTTGCTGCTAGAAAAATACAACTGCGGCGGCTGCCACATGATCAGAATGGAACAGTGGGATATCGCCTACACCCCGGAAATGATTGCTCCCGGGCCGGATTTTGACGGTTTCCCCTTTGAAAAACCGATTGTCACGCCGGAACAAATCGCCCAGTCCAAAAAGCTGAATGCGGCGGGGCTGATGACCGCCACCCTGCACGGTCTGGCGCAGCGTAATCCGCAAACAGGCGAAATACAAAAATTCAGCCTGGACGATGATTCGCCGCTGGAACCGGGGGACACCACGACCCCGGGATACTATAACTTTGACCTGTTTGAGCCGGTCATCCTCAATGGCGAATACCGCCAGGTAAGCAAAATCCCCGTTCGCGTGCCGGAAGCCGCCATCGCGCGTCGCGGCCAGGGAGACAACCGCTTGAAGGTCTTTCCCACCTTGGGGGGTGCATTTGCCAAGTATTTATTTCCCATCTTGGTAAAGAACGAAAAAGAATACAAATTAGATGGCAAGGAACAAGAGGCCTGGGGCTGGGGTCCACCGACACTCTTTCACGAGGGGCGTAAGGTTCAAACCGGCTGGCTGCACGACTTTTTGTTAGAACCCCACCCCATCCGTCCGGCCGCCGCGCTGCGCATGCCAAAATTTAACATGTCCTCCGCCGAGGCCCTCCAATTTGCCAATTACTTTGCGGCGATGGATGGTGTTCCGTACCCGTACGAGGCCAATCCCCAAACGCAAGAAACCTATTTAGCCGCCGCGCAACAAGCCCATTCCACCCGCTTGGACGACGCGCTAAAAATCGTCAACGCCCAATGCATCAAGTGCCACCTGCTCAATGATTACTCCGCGGGGGGAAGCCCCAAAGCGCTCGCTCCGCAGCTTAACCGCGTGCACGAGCGTCTGCGTCCGGAATATATTCAAAAGTGGGTGGCCAATCCTAATAGCATCCTTCCTTACACCGGCATGTTGCGGGTCATTGCCCACGGCGCTCCCGTCCCGGATGCCCAGTTCCCCGGCGAAACGCCTGAGGAGCAAAGCTCGGCCCAGTTGCAGGGGGTATTGGACCTGCTGCTGAATTTCCATAAGTACAGCAAATCGCAATTTTCGATCAAACCGTTGGTAACCGTTCCACCAGCGACCGATGGAGCGGCGACAGATGCCAAGGGGGCCGGGGCCAATGCCGCGCAACCGGAACAACCGGGCGAGACTTCCCCGGCGCAAACCCCGCCAGAATAATGCTTTTTTTGATGTCTTACCTTTGTCCGTCCCTATAATTCCTTACAGACCCAATTTACCGCTTGGCATGAGCGGTCCCACCTTGACCCGGGAGAAATCATTCGGCCTGGATGGCCAACTTCTCCCCCCGCGTAACAGGATAATTTTTATGAAACATTTCATTTTGACCGGCGTTGTGTGCGGACTATTTTTGTCGTTGACTCCGTTGCTTTGTTCCGCGCAGGACTGGGGAACACTGAAGGGAAAATTTGTCCTGGATGGCGAAGCCCCGGCTCCCAAGGAACTCAAGTGCGACAAGGATCCCGCGACCTGCTGTGCCCAAAAGTTGATCGACGACACCCTGGTCATTGGCCCTAATAAGGAAATCGCCAATGTGTTTGTGTACCTGCGGTCAAAGCCCAGCAAGGTCCACCCCGACTATGACAAGCTGGCGGCCACTCCCCTGGAACTAGACAACAAGAACTGCATGTTCACCCCCCATGCGTCGGTCCTGTGGAACAAGCGCAAACTGCTCCTCAAGAATTCCGACAATGTGGGCCACAACACCAACTACGGTTCGGCGGTACAAGGATTTAACGTACTGATCCCCGCGGAAGGTTCCGTGGACAAGACCCTAAAGGCGTCGGAGAATCTGCCGCAAAACGTAAGCTGCAACATCCACCCCTGGATGTCGGCCAAGTTGTTGGTGCGGGATAACCCGTACGGAGTTGTCTCGGCGGCGGACGGCACGTTTGAAATCAAGCATCTCCCCCTGGACAAAGGGGCGGAGTTTGTCGTGTGGCATGAAAAATCGGGCTACGTCAAATCGGTCAAGTTCGCCAGCGGCGCGGTCGACGACAAGGGTCGGTTCAAGCTGGACATAAAGGCTGGCGACACCGACCTGGGCGAGATCAAAATCCCGGTCAAGCTGCTGAGTAAGTAATTTGGCTTTTTGGTTTTATGGTAAGTGGTTTTTGGTGGTTCGGCATCACACTAACATTAGGTGGAAATATGAAACTTAAATCTTTTCAGTTGATGTTAGTGTGTATTTTACCCATGGCGGCACTTGTATTGACGGGTTGTTCCTCCAGCTATCCCGATCCGCGGCCCGACCTGGACGCGGCGGCCGCCATCCGGACCAAGTGGAAAACCGCGGCCCCGGCGGCGGACGCCACCGAGCAGGCCGCCCCCGTCGGCACCGGTTGGGGGACGCTGAAGGGGCGGTTCGTGTGGGACGGCGAAATTCCCGTCCAAGCGACCTTGAATTGCGATAAGGATTCCGGCACCTGTTGTAAGGAAAAAATTCTGGATGAATCGTTGGTGGTCGGCTCTGACAAGGGAGTCGCCAACATCATCGTCTTTTTGCGCAGCAAGGCCAGCCGCATCCATCCCGAGACCGAGAAAATCGCCGAGACCCCCGTGGTGCTGGACAACGTCAAGTGCGTCTTTCGCCCGCATGTCTCCGCCCTGTGGACCAAACAAAAGCTGATCCTCAAAAACTCCGATGACGTCGGCCATAACACCAACTACTCCTCCACGTCCCAGGGATTTAACGAACTCTTAGCCCCCAATAGCACCAAGGAACGGACACTCGCCAAGGGAGAGAACGCCCCCGCCGGGGTCAGTTGCAACATTCATGGTTGGATGGCGGCGCGCTTGCTGGTGCGGGACAATCCCTACTTTGCCGTGACCAAGGCGGACGGCACGTTTGAAATTCCCAACCTGCCCGCGGGGGAAGAACTGGAATTCAAAATCTGGCACGAAAAAAACGACAAGCTGGAACTGGCCGTGGGGGACATTAAAGTGGCCAAAGGTTCGTTTAAGCTCAAACTAACCGAAGACGAGACCAAACCCCTGGATGTTTCCTTAACACCCGCCATGTTCGGCAAATAGCCCTTCCCGCGACTCACCAATGAGATGCCAGCCTTGCCTAACCACCAATCTATAATTTCCCCGATCCCGTTTAGTAACATGTTCGCTTTAACAAGTATTTCCCGCTGGGCGATCATTGCCGCTGTGGCCGTGCCGTTTTTTACCGGTTGCGGCCAGCCCGAGCCGGCCCGCTTTCACCTGAATATGGTTCATGCGGTAAAAAATAAAATCTCGCCCAAGAAACAGCAGGAAGTGGCCAATCTGCTGACGGCGTTGTTTGGGACGCCGGATGACCCGTATTTGCCGCCGGAATTGCAGGCGGACGGGGGGTTGGATATCAACCTGGTCCGGCGGGCGGCGGGCCCGGTGGGGAGTGACGTCAGCCGCAAAAAAAACGGTCTGTACCGCGAACATTGCGTGCACTGCCACGGAATTAGCGGGGACGGCATGGGGACAACCGCCGCGTTTCTTAATCCCTATCCCCGCGATTACCGCCCCGGTCTGTACAAGTTCAAATCGACCAGTTCGGACACGCCGGTCCGGCCCACGCATGACGATCTGATGCGAACCCTGGTTGAGGGGCTGCCCGGCTCATCGATGCCGTCCTTCCGCCTGTTGCCGGACCAAGACCGCGAGGCGCTGGTGGAATATGTGAAGTACCTGACTGTCCGGGGGGAAACCGAACTGGCCCTCTATCAAATGGTCAATGACGAATTTCCGGGCGAGGACGAATCGCTTCCCCAGGATCAAGAAACCATCGTGGCACTCGCGCGAACGAACGTTGATAAATGGATCAATTCCCTCGCTCAAACCATCGAACCGCCGACACCACCCGCAAACTTTGGCACGGCTGAATCGATCGCCCTGGGGAGGGCGGCGTTTTTTGACGCTAAAAAAGGAAATTGCACCAGTTGCCATGGGACAACCGCGCTGGGTGACGGTCAATTGATCGTCAAGGACGAATGGTCAAAAAGCGTGGTGGAGGCCCGGACCGTGGCGGGGGAGGGTACCGAAAACCCCGACACCGCCGCATTAGCGCTGATTGATCAGTTTTCGCTTCCCGTGCGGTTTTTGCAGCCGCGCAATCTGCGCAACGGCATTTATCGCGGGGGACGACGGCCCCTGGACATCTATTACCGCGTCCACGCGGGGATCCAGGGTTCCGGCATGTCCGGCGCCACGGCCGAGGCGACGCCCGACGAACGTTGGGCGATTGTGGATTATGTCCTGTCCCTGCCGTACGAGCCGGGAGGAGCATTGCGGTTTGACCCCCATGCCGAACAGGCGGCGCCGGTCAAAGAGACGAATTAGTGGGTAGTGGAGAGTGTGGAGTGAAAGGTGGGACGTGGAGAGTGGGCGGGGAGTGGTAAATCGGTGGTGGGCGGTATTTTTTGAACTTTTGATGTTTGACGCCGGAGGGTGAATCCGTGGCACGACTTTGGAGTTTACTGGTGTTGGCCGTGTTGATCGGCGGGGTGCTGACCTTTGCCATCGGCCCCACGTATCGCATGAGCTTGCCGCAGGATGTTTCCACGCATGGACACACCATCGACGGCCTGTATTACTTTATCCTGGCCTTGACCGGCATCGTGTTTATCGCCACGCAGTCGGTGCTGTTCTATTTTATGTGGCGGTACGAGGCCAACACCAACAAAGACCCCATCACCTACACGCATGGCAGCCACACGCTAGAGATCGTCTGGACGATTATTCCCGCAGCCACGCTCTTGTTTATTTCTATTTTTCAGTTTGATTCATGGGCGGAAGCCAAGATGCGTAATCCCATGTACGGTCCCGACGGCAAGCCCGGCACCGCGGACGACATGCCCCCCACGCTGGAAGTGACCGCGCGGCAATGGGAATGGCGGTTGCGATACCCTGGCCAGGACGGGCGCCTGGGAACCGCGGACGACCTGTTCACGGTGAATGAACTGCATGTGCCGGTCAATCAGGACATTGTGGTTTCGCTGAAAAGTATGGACATCTTGCATAGCTTTTTTCTGCCGGAACTGCGGGTCAAGCAGGACGCGGTGCCGGGGATGAAAATTCCCGTTTGGTTCCAGGCGACCAAAACCGGACGGTACGAGCTGGTCTGCGCCGAGCACTGCGGCGCGAGGCACTATGCCATGAAAGGCATGCTGGTGGTGGATACTCCCGAAGATTACCAAGCTTGGCTGCGCAAGTTGACCCGCGAGCAATTTCGCACGCAACCCGCGACCACACAGACAAACGCCACCGCGGACAATGCCACCTCCAATAATGCCACCTCCAACAATGCCCCCGCCGATTCCACACAACTCACTTCCGCCAATCAGGGTGAACTATAATGAGTAGCGCCGCACTCCCCTCGCATGATAGCCACGGCGTGGCCCACCATGCCGACGCGCATGGCCATGGCCACTCGGCCAGCTTTCTGAGCACTTACGTGTTTTCGCTCGACCACAAGGTGATCGGGATTCAGTTTTTGTTCTCGACCTTGATCTGGTTTTTGATCGGCGGGCTATTGGCCCTGGCGGTGCGCTGGCAGATCGCCTGGCCCTGGTCGCCGGTGCCTGGTTTGGCGCATTTGTACACGGCCGAAGGGGGCCAGATGTCCCCGGAGGCGTACACCATGCTGTTTACCATGCACGCCACGGTCATGATCTTTTTGGTCATTATCCCCATCTTGGCCGGGGCGTTTGGCAACTTTTTGATTCCGCTGATGATCGGCGCCGACGACATGGCGTTTCCAACGCTAAACATGCTGAGCTATTGGTTTATGTGGCCAGCATTTATCTGCTTTGGAGCCAGCTTTTTTGTGGAGGGAGGGGCTTCGGCGGCGGGCTGGACCAGCTATCCCCCGCTAAGCGTGGTTAAAACCGCGACCCCCGGCAGCCTGAATGGCCAAACACTCTGGCTCCTGGGCCTGACATTTGTCGGCGTCAGTTCCATGATGGGCTCGGTCAATTACATGACCACGATCATCTTGATGCGCGCCCCGGGCATGACAATGTTTCGCATGCCATTAACCATCTGGGGGATGTTTATCACCGCGGTATTGCAGGCCTTTGCCCTGCCGGTGCTAACCGCCGCGGGCTTTATGCAGCTCATGGACCGCGAGATGGGAACCGGCTTTTTTACGGCCGAAGGAAACGTTGTGAACAACTTTAGCGTCTCCGCCGGGGGGGGGCAGCCGCTGCTCTGGCAGCACTTGTTCTGGTTTTATTCCCATCCCGCCGTGTACATCATGATCCTCCCCGCCATGGGAATGGTCAGCGACATCCTCAGTTGTTTTGCCCGCAAGCCCATCTTTGGATATAAGCCGATGGTTTATTCCATCGCCGGGATTGCCGGCCTGGGCTTTATCGTCTGGGGACATCACATGTTTGTGTCGGGGATGAATCCGGCCCTGGGGATGACCTTTATGGTTTCCACCATGATGATCGCGCTTCCCAGCGCGATTAAGACATTCAATTGGCTGGGGACCATTTGGGGGGGGAAAATCCAGTACACCACGCCCATGCTGTTTGCCCTCTCCTTTGTTTCGATGTTTATCATCGGGGGGCTTTCCGGCATTTTCATGGCGGCCACGCCGGTCGATATTTTTATCCATGACACCTATTTCATCGTCGCCCACTTTCATTATGTGTTGTTTGCCGGCACGGCGATGGGCGTGTGGGGGGCGATCTACTTTTGGTTCCCCAAAATGTTTGGCCGGATGATGAACGAATTTTGGGGGAAAGTCCACTTTTTGCTAACGTTCATCTTTTTGAACGGGACATTTTTTCCCATGCACATCCTGGGGGCGGGGGGATTTCCCCGCCGTTTGGCCGATGCCTACCACTATGAGTTATTCCAGCACATGCAGCCGCTGAATGCGTTCATGACGTGGTGCGCCATTGGCATGGTTGCCACGCAAATCATCTTTGCCATCAACTTCTTTTACAGCATGTTTTATGGACCGGTGGCGGGACGAAATCCCTGGAAGGCCAATGGACTGGAATGGTCCGCCCCCAGCCCCCCGGGCCATGGTAACTTTGATTTCCAGCCGATCATTTACCGCGGGCCTTACGAATATGGCTCTCCGGAAACGACCGAGGATTATTACCCGCAAATCCAGCCTCCCCCTCCGGGGGCTAAACCGGCCGTGGAACATCACTAATTTTTGAACGGCTCCGCGGCGGCGATCCAGTGACTCGCCGCCGCCCCATTTTCTTATCCGCCCCTCATGCCCCCCACTTCCCCACAGTCGACTTCCCCGTGGCCGCTTTGGCTGGCCGGAATGTTGTGCTGCGCGACTTGGGTGCTGATTTTTTCGGGCGGGCTGGTCACCACCACCGACGCCGGGATGGCCTACGCCGATTGGCCGAATAGCGGCGGGTATTTTTTGCTCTTTTTGCCCT
>JANRLT010000048.1 GCA_033762255.1 Pirellulales bacterium
ACGCGTAAATCATTGGAATAAGCGTGCATCGAAAATCCTCCTTTTGGGATTCTACGCCCGGCACGCACATTTGGTCAAAAAAAACAAAGATGCTAGCAAAGGATTTCCGCCAGTTGTTAGCTAGCTAAAAAGCGCTCTAGAAAGCGTATTATCGCGGCGCTTCCAGTTGCCAAAAAGAACGCCCGATCCGGAACGATGATCCGGATCGGGCATTGCGTTAATAAGCCGTGTGTTTTCAGCAATTTCCATCAACACCTCCAGGGCAGACACCTGTGATGTTCTGAAAATTTATTCCCGCTCATGGCCGCGGTGATCATGCTCTTCGGAATCATGATGAGGTCGCTTGTGATCAGACTGACGCTCGCGGTGGGATGATTTCTTGTGACGATCCTTTTCGTCGTCATCATCTGCATCGTTATCGTTGTCGTCATCGTCTGCATCCTCATCGGAGTCATCATCACCTTTTCGTGCCCCTTTTTTGCCACCTCCCCTGGCGTGCTGGTCATCCTTGCGCTCTTTTGCGCCACGCTCCAATTTACCGCGGGGGGGACCTTCTCGATGGCCTTGGGGGGGACCAAATCCGCGTTCCATCCCTGGACCCATGCCACGGCCACTTCGACCTGCGGGGCCAAAGGTAGGACCCATGCGGGCTGGACCGGGGCCACCCCCAGGAAACCCGCGCGGCGCAAAGCCAGGTCCACGGGCACGGCGTAATTCCGCTCTCAGGGCCGCGACTTCTGCTTGCAATTCATCCACATCCGCTTGAATTTTTCGTAACATCCGCAGTACGGCCATATCACCCGGAGTCGGCGCGCCACCTGGACCAAGCGGACGGGGTGCCGCGTTTTCTCCCTCGAGACGTCGTTCCCGACGGGCAAACTCGCCGGAATCCCCGGGGGGGTCGCGGGGCGGCGGCTGATTCTCCCATCCCTCGACCGGCGGGCCTCCAAAACCCCGACCGCCACCACCGGGCATGCTACGGCCACTAAATCCTCTCCCGGGCGATCCCCCATCCGGCCCGCCGCCAAATCCCCCCATGGCACCGGGGGGAGGGCCGCGACGCGGTCCACCGGGGGGTGGCGCGCCCTCGCGCGGACCTCTTGCGGGAGGAGCGTTATCCCGGGGTTCGCCCGCGCGGGGGCCAGGTCCGCGAGGTCCCCGTTCTCGGGGATTTGCCTCATCGCCGCGACGGTCGGGTTCTTTATCGCGGGGAGGAGGTGCTTTGGCTTCTTTCCGGGACTCTTTGGATTTGCGTTCTTCGGCATCATCCTCATCGCCATCATCGTCGCCATCTTCATCGGCGAATTTTACATAATTCATTTCCGAGTCTGCATCCGCGTCCAATGCCTGGACCAATTGTGCCTGCAATTCCGCGATGCGCGCGGTTAATTCGTCCACCCGCGCGCTATTGCCGACGCTGGTCGCGGTCTCGATATCGATCAGGATTTGGGCATGGGGATTTGGGTCTGTCGCGTCCCCGGCCAAGGCCGGAACCGACGAAAATCCGGCGGGCAGCAATACCGCCCCCGCGACCAACCACCACCCGCGCCACAAGTTGTCAAATAACCCGGCGCGGTTGCGCCATCGCGGTGTAAATCGCCTCATACAAATGCTCCTAAAAAAGGTGTGAATAAAAACAGGCATTTCAGCCGCGCGTATAATTGAATCAACAAGTTCGCGCGGCACCTTGCGTCCTGTTTACCTCCCTCAACTTGCAACAACCTGTCACTCCCAACAGGATGCCCGACGGCGCATCATGGCGGCATCGCTTTTGCTATGTCACCGCCAATCGTCGCCTCCCCACATGACCGCCGCTAAACCGCCGCGCTTTCCCGCGCAGATATTTTGCGTTGCAGCGTCTGGACCAGATGTCCAAGTTCGCATTCGCTGGGCGCGGCACAATCGATTAAATCCCCGAAGAGGGACACCAGGGAACCGCGATACACCCGCGTCAACATGTCGTGTAACATGCCGTGCAGGGTTTTGCGTTCCTCAACCCCGGCCGCATACACAAAAGCGCGCCCCCGGGTGCGCCGCGCCAAGAGGCCTTTGTCGGTCATGACCTTAAGTATGGTCATGATCGAGGTGTAGGCGCGGGGTTTATGGGGTAGCAGCAACTGATGGACATCGCGCACGGTCAATTCACCATGCTCCCAGACAAGACGCAAGATCTCAAATTCACCCGGAGTGGGAAAGGGAAGCCGTGGACGAGCCATGTTGCAAGCGGAACGGACAAGGTGAAAACGCGTAATTGTCTGACAATTGCGTTAATAAACCCCCGGAACAGTCCAGAGTTTCGCCTTTTTTGGGGATTTTTTCCTTGCGCCGCGAGTCGCCACGAGTTTTTTTTCGCTAGCGAGTCCTCGGACACGGGACAGATTGGCCCGCGGTAACACTGCTGTTGCCAAAATACGGCCTTTTGCGTACCTTATCGCGGATTTTTAGCCGTGCCAGCCGTTAAGGCGCATCCGCGAAAAAGAGCCTGGACGCCACCAGCCGGGAGACAACCCATGAAAATTCAACGACACGCCCTGCCCGCGGCCCTGTTATTAACCGTGGCCTGTGGTTGTCATCATCGCTGGGGGGGAGGAAGTGGCCAGTACGGTACTCTTACCGCGCCTCCAGCCTATAGCACGCCTCCCCAATACGCCGTGGCCCAGCCAACTGTTATTACCCAGCCCGTCGCGGCACAACCCACTCCGCAGCCAACAATAGTGCAGCCGAGAGTAGTGCAAGCGACCCCCGCCCCCCAGCCGGTCACCGTGGTTCAACCGTCAGTTGTGCAGTCAACTAATAATTCTGTGCAGTCAACAATTAACACTGGGCAGCCCACGAATAGTACCGTGCAGCCCACAAGCTACTATGTCAGCGAGAATGTCTGTTGCCCTCCCTGTCCCTGCGTTTGTCCCTAACCCGCCGGGGACCAAGGGGACTAAATTTAGGCCGCCTTGGGGGTGGCAATCACCCGGGCGGTGTTAATTGTCACCGCCTTGCGCGGACGATCATTACCATCCGTGGGAACAGCGCCGATGGCCTTAACCACTGCCAAACTTTCGGGGTTGGCCGTATTGCCAAAAGCCGTGTACTGCCCGTCGAGATGCGGGACGCGTTCTAAACAGATAAAAAATTGTGAACCGGCCGAGTTGGGATCGTTGCTGCGGGCCATAGAAAGCACGCCGGGGTTGTGCGGCAATTTATTAAATTCAGCGGGAATCGTATAGCCAGGGCCCCCCATGCCCGAACCGGCGGGACAGCCCCCTTGAATCATAAATCCGCTGATCACGCGGTGAAAAACCAGCCCGTTATAAAAGCCAATTTCCGCTAGCGCAAGCATGTTTTTGCAATGGCCGGGCGCGACTTGCGGCTCAAAATCCAACAAGATATTTCCCGCGGAGGTTTGCAGTTCCAATTGATAGTCAAACTTGGAAAAATCAATCTGCCGCTGGGCGGCGGCCACTTCGGCTTGGCGGTTTTTAGACATGAAAAACGATAGGTTGGGCGAGGGGAACTTGCCCATCTAAGCCGGGCAAAATGACTCTACTTACACCACGTTCATTTGTAATCTAGCAAATAGCTCGGTACTTTCGCAGGGGGGGCAGCGCGCCCCCGGCGGATTGCGAGGGAATTTATAAAGGGGGGGAATGGCGGGGGGTCAAAGGATCACTTGCCCATGTCCGGCGGATTGACGGGAAGCTCCGCGGCGTCCCCCCAGCGCAGTTGTACCAGTTGCCCCTGGGTTTGGACGTTAATCGTCCGCGCGACGGGATCGGCGCGAAAATGCAAATACCCACTGGGCTGGGGAGAGTTGACTTCGGCCATGATTTTACCGGTGCGCTGATCCAATGCCGTTAGTTTGGTATATTGTCGGGCACTGACGCCGCTTTTTTGCTCGACCACATTGGCGGCAAATAAAATGAGCGGCGTTTCCGTCAACTGTGTCGGCAGCAATGTAACTTCTTCGACTTTTTGCTCCCACAATTGCTTGCCGCTGCGATTGCTGATGCCATACACATAGCCGGATAACGGCAACGTGGTTTGGTTGCCAATATTCAAGCCGTTAATGTAGCGATTATCTCGATTGACATGCGGTCTGCCCAACACCGCGATGGTGCGCTCGGCATTGCGAAACAGTTGAAACTCGCCCAGGCTGACTTCGGGATGAACTTGCGATTCCAATAACGTTTCGCCGGTCTTTAAATTCAAAAAGGATAAAACGCCATGATGCTCATACACCACGCATTCCCGCTGCTCCAGCAACCTGGCTTGGGCATTTACTAAAAAATCCCGCTGCCATACCGTGTCATCGGCGGCCAGGTCCAATAGCCGCATGCGTTGCCTGGCATCGGCCAGTTCGCTGATCAACAGACGTGTCCCCCATTGATCCACCCAGGTGTTTTCCGGCGGCACGGTGACAGTGCGCAGGTCCATGCCATCCGCGGCCCGAATCACGCGCACCGCGGGGGAGTTTTCTGAATAGACGCAAAGGGCGCGGCGGTCGCCGGTGATTTCCTGGGCGGGGGGGACGCCCTGGCGCACCCACCGGGTCTGCCCGGTCAAGGTGTCCAGCGCGGCCAACTTTGGCCCCCGCTGAATGCAGACCAATTCTGGCGTGGCCAGCCAAATGCCGCAAAGTGGCTGCCCCTGGCGGTCCAGCACCAACATCCGCGTTTTGCCGTTGGGCATTTTGATCATCCGTTGGCGGATATTTTGCAGATCATCCTGCAACAGCGAGGTTAAATCAACTTTCCAAAGCAATTGCGGCTGCTTGTCGATCAACTGGCTGGTATCAAAGGCCCAGACGGAAAATGCCGTCTTCAGCAACAGCAAATGCCCCACAAACCTGGCCTGGGCCATGTTGTTGGTAAAAGCCATCCCCTGAAAGCGGCTGGCCGAGGTATCATCCCGTAAATTGACGCGAAAGACATCTTGGCCCGTGCCATCCTCGCAAATCAACTCCTGCATGTTATTCTGGGAACTAAATGACAACTTTGTCCCGGCCCAGACTAAATCGCGCTGGGGGTGGATTTCCACGGGGATCATATACCGGGTCAAAGGCTGGCTATGCTGGTCGACGGTCGCTGGCCCGCCGGGCCAAAAGTGATAAGAATTCTCTCGCTGTTCAATTTTTGGCAGAGAGCGCAGTTCCGCGACGGTTTGTTCAGCCAACGGCGGCAAGGGGGATACCCGCTGCGCGTTGGCCAGGCTGGCCTCGCGTGATAGCCGCCATAAAGCGGCGTCATTCCCATTGGTCCGCCAAAGTTGGATTAATTGTCCATAAGCCGCGGACTGGCCCGGCTCATCCCCTGTTTCACAGATTTCGTGCAAGAGCAATTCCGCCGCCAGGTTTTCATGTTTGTCCCGCAATTTAGCGGCTAGGGAAAGCGCGCGGGGAGTCTGCGGAACAACTTCCCGCAGGATATTTAGCCACCGGCGGGCCGCCTGGGGCTCCTCCTCATTCCACCGCGCCGCCACAAAACCTTCCAGTTCTTTGACAATGGTTTCCCGTTCGGCGGGGTTCGCCGCGGTTAGCATTTCGGCTAAAAAGGCGGCGGGCCAGTAATCGTTACGCAGGCTTACCGTTCCCGGGGCATACGGTTGCAAGCGGTGTTCAGCGGGTAATTCGGTTAGCGCAAATAACTCGCCCAAGGCGGAGCGAATGTCGGACTTGCGCAGATGCTGTCGAATCAGAATTTGTGACAGTCGCAATTGATGTTGGGGGTCCGTGGAGATGGCCCGCAAGATGGGCAAGTTGTCGGCATACTGGTCAAAATTTACTTCGCAAGCGGCAAAGAGGGACTCCCGCAAGAGGTTTTCATTAGTGGCGTCGGGCGCGGTCCGCCAGGATTTTTTTAGTGATTCTATCGCTTCTCCCAATTCCCCCTGGGTTAATTGAATTTCCCCCAGGGCCGACCAAGCCGCGGCAGAGTTGGGATCGGCGGCCAACGCGGCCGTCGCCCACTCGTGCTGTTCGGACAAAGAACGATGGCATTCCACCCCATGTGGCGAAAGGGATAAAATCTCACCGCGATGCACGATCAAATTTCCCGGCACTTGCCCCGTGCGCGAACGCGAGCGCCCTAAAACTCGCCCGGTTTTGATTTCGTACTTCACGACTTCGCCTGAATCCAACGGCAAGTAATATGCCTCTCCCGCGCGGTACCCTCTTCCGCTAGGTTGCCCCGTCCCCAGGCTTTCACTCCACAGTGACGAGCCGTCGGCCGCGCTGAGGGCGTGGATTTCGCCGGTAGAGATGACAAGCACCCGTTCGTCCGCCACTTCGGCCACATATAAAATTTCTTCCCCGGATTGCTTGGAAAGCTCCAACCGCCACAATTCCCGCCCGCTGTGCAAATCCAGGCATAACAAACAGTCGCTGTCGGAGGGCCCCAGGAAGACCCTCCCCCGCTCGATGACCGCCACCCCTTCCGTTCCCCGATTATAAACCCCTCCCTGGTAATCGTAAGGCGTCAAACCCCGCCGCCGGCGAGCCACGGAAAAAACTTGCTCGGTCGGATAAGTGGCAGCCCAGGCTAAACCGCGTTGAAAAACATCCACGCCCACGACGACCCCTTGTCGCGTGGGACAAATCAACAGTCCATCGGCAAAAGAGGGAGCGAGATTGCTGATTTGCCGCTGAGGAGCGTCGGCCAGGGGGATTTCTGAACGGAGGAGTGGTTGCGACCAAATCAATCTGCCGTTTTCGGCCGCCAGACAATAAAGACTAAGCTCATTCCCGACCTCCCCCAAAATGTACAATTCCCGCTGTAAGGGGAGAGGCGCGCCTAAAAAATAAACATTGGCCAAGCGCGGCTCGTTCTCTCCGGTCGGGCCGCCGACTTGCCATTCCAACGCTCCTTGTTTGGCTATACTGAGCGCGCACAATAAATTGCTAAGGGGACGCGCCAAGGGGGCAGCCACCCGGCCCGGCACGGGCGCGGCCTGCCGTGCGGGAAATACCTGCTGGGAGTTATAAGGGGGGTTTTGCAGGGTATAAACATGCCACTCGTCGATGCTATTGGCGTGTAGGCTCCCCGCTTTGACAAGCTGGGACTGCCGTTGGCCGCCTGGGATGGGTGCCCCGCTGGTTTTATCAGTAGTGGATGACAAGGGAGGATAATACCAGATTAACTTTCCCGTCCTAAAATCTATCCCTTGCAATTGCTGCCGATGCGGGACCAAGATTAAATCGCCCGACGCCAAAAGCTGCCCCGGAGGAAGCGTGGGCGCGGGAGGGCCCCCCAACTGTTGCTCTAACTCTGTTTGCTGATGATCCGCGCCCGCCGACGGTAAAAGTTCTATCCGCCAACGGGGCGACAGCAGCGGCAACCCCGCCGAGGCGTTGGGGTTGCGATTCGGCCTCCCGCGAAAAACAGACCAATCCTCGCCATGAGCGGAATTTTTGGCCGTATTTCCGACTAATTCGGCCAACCACAGGGGAGCCTCGGTCGAAGTGGCATACCAGGCAATTGTTTGTCCGCCTAATGTCAGGCCACGGGGATGTTGGCGGCGCATCTCATCCAAGATGGCCAAAGCACGTTCTGGATGCCCCCCCCGCGACCAGCAGAGCGCAAATAGCAACGACAATTGTGGATCAAACCGGGCACGGGCGGCGGGATCGGCGTGTAACCTGTCCAGGGCCAGCGCCGCTGACAGATACTCTCCCTGATCCAGACAATGCCGCGCGTACAGCCATCCCGCCGTTTGTCCCGCGGGAGTGTAAAACCACAACCGGGCCACATCCAGGATTTTTTGCGGATCCTGTTCGGCCAGCGCGGTCCGCAATTGTTGCTCGGCCAGGGCGGTAAACTGCAATTCATAGCTCGCCTTGGCGTCCCCGGATAACTGTCCCAGGATTTCACGGGCGGCGGATTTGAGACTGACATACGGGCCCGGATTGGCCGGGCGATAAAACTGATCGCTGGGTGATTTCAGAATGTCCGTCAATAATAATAGGCCATCATCAATTCGATCTTCCACCAAGTATTTCTTGGCCCGTTCCAGTTGTAAAATCAACTGGCGATCCGCCGCAAACAACACCCCCGATTGATCAGATTGATCCGCGTTTTGTGTCACCAAAAGCGGTTGCTGGGCCGCAAGCCGGGCATATGCCCCCACCCCGCAAAAAAGCAGCACGGCCAGACCACAGAAACCGCGGTAAATATCAAAATTAAAAATTTTTAGGCGCATACGCAAACCCTTTCTCTGCTAGGGACCATTATTGTCCGGGCCAGTCGCGCGTGTGCTTGCCAGGGGTTTTCTTAGGGGTAATATTCACTGGCTAGCTTCACCATAATCAGTTATCTATTTTACCGCAACGGAAATCCGGCGCAGCCCCGTGAACCCGCCCCTTTCGCTAGCTCCCCTTTTTTGGCGGTTTTTCTGAGATTATCGCCACGGGGGGAAAGGCAACCAGCACGGTCGTGGACAGGGACAGTTTTGCCAGGGATAATAATTTTATGAATAAAGCTTTTGTCCGCGAACCAGAGCCAGCCGACCAAATTGAATGTCCCCGGTGCGAGTTGCCGGGAACTCCCGTCAGCGAAACGACCTTCCTGGCGCATGCCTCGGCGGCCAACCGCCAAACCCTGGGGCAGACGCTGGCCTATTGCCCCAATCCGCATTGCATTGTTGGCTACTTTGACAGTTTGGGAAATATCCTGGACATCTCCCAGGTGGCCGCGGTCGCTTGGCCAAAGGATCCCGCCGGCCCCCTTTGTGCATGCTTTGACTTTACTTGGGAGGAACTTCAAGCCGACCTGGATCAGGGGACCAACAACCGGGTGCGGGCCTTGCTAGCGGAATCGCAGGGGGACGCGGCCCATTGTCAAACGGCTATGCCTGATGGTCAATGCTGTCATGATTTGGTGCAACGGACGTATTTACGCGAATATGCCCGAAAATCCGAAAAAAAATAATCCCGCGAAACCTCGATCACAAAGGCGCTGTTTATGCATAGCCTCGGTGTTGGTCGGGGACTATTCGGCTAAAAACTCCCGCTGCATGTCGGCAAACTGTTCATCCCCCACGATGACGCGGGGATGGAGCGGCTCGTGTGGCTCGGGTAGCCTTACCCAGCTTTTGCATCCTCCGTATTGATCGGGGTTCTCCAGGATCAACGGAACTGCGGGTTCATATGCCCGCACCAATACCAGCCACAAACCCGGCTGACGATACAAAAATCGTTGCTCCACGGTTGCGGGGGACAAAACATGCCAAGCGGCGAAAGGAGCTAATTGGTCCAAGGAGCAAATTTGTCGGACCGCGACTGATTGCAAAAAAACTGGCAACATTAATCGGCCGGGGGACTCGGCCCAGGATTGGGCAACAGGCGTCCAATCCCGCGCGGATGGCTGTAAAGCTTCTGAGTTTTGGTGAAATTGCGTGGGAAAGACCCAAAAGGAAGAATGATCAAAGCGAAGTCCTTCCGGCTCTTCGGCAATCCCCCCTTTACGCAAAAGCAGGGTTTGTTTTCCCCGCAAGAGGGCGGCACAGACGGCGGCCCAGTCCTTTAAGGCCCAGGGAGATGGGGGCAATTGCGGCATAGGGAATCTTCGTGGGGCGGATTGAGACGGGGGTTATTCGCCAATCGCCTCCAGGGCATCTTTGGCCAAGCGACTCAACCGGGGATCGGTGGCCGCGGCGGCTTTTTCCAGGGAGGGGCGCGCCTTTTGGGCGGCGGGGCCAATTTTACCCAAGGCCCAGGCCGCGCGTTCCCGCACGGCCAGCAGTTCGTGCCGTTCCAAGCAAGTGGCCAGGACGGAAATAGCGGCGACAGATTCCCCGGCCAGTCGGCCCAGCAGTGTCACGCACCAGTAGGCCGCGTCCCCGCGGGCGGTGGGAAGGTACGTGGTCAGGGGAATCGCCAACTCCGCGGGAGGAGACTGCATGCCCTCGCAAATTTCCACCGCTTGTTCACGGATGGATTCGTGTGGATGGGCGGTCAAGGGTAAAACCGCCATCACCAGCGAAGTATCGAGAGCCGAATTATTTTGGCAGGCGGCCAGGGCGGTCAAACATTTGGTTTGATCGGCGCCGCGCAGCGAATCCACCATCCACGCTTGATCCATACGGCAATTGTTGGCAAAGTTCCTTAGTAAATCATCACAGATTCGTCCCAGCGCGTGTCACCCGTAATGTACTGCGCGTGGAACGGTTTCGACAATTCAAATTTCGCCCAGAATGCGGGAAATGAGTAATTTTTATAAATTTATTATCGGCAAGGATGCAGCGATGTGGTTGACAGCTTTATTTATAGAAAAATTTATTTGCCCGGCGAACGAATCCTCTGACAAAGTCAAAGATAAGAGTCGGAAAGATGAGCCGTAGCGCGCAAACCCACGGTTTTTGCCACTCACGCCGTGGGGGGCGGGGACTGCTCGGAGGATCCCAGGGGAAGCAGCAGTTCAAAACAGGTGCCGTCGCTACCGGGGCAAATACGCAAGTCGCCCCCCATTTCCCGTGCTAAACGACGGCTTAAAGCCAATCCCAAGCCGACCCCCGGAGCGGAACCCGCGGCGTCGGCGGCGGATTTGTTGAACGGCTCAAATAATTTGGCGCGCGCCGCGGGGGAAATCCCCGGGCCAAAATCACGAACTTTGAGCCTCAGCCAGTTAGACTCTACCGCCGCGGAAAAAACCACCCGCCGATCAACGGCTGTCGCCGCGTATTTGGCGGCGTTATCAATCAAATTAAACAGGATTTGTTCCACCGCCCCCGGGTCCGCCAGAATTTTTTGAGCGGTGGATGGGGGGGAGATTTCCTCGACCAGTTCCATCTCGGCTTGGCGCAAGCGGGTGTCCAGACGCTCGGTGGCGATTTTGGCCAACTCGGCCACGGTGATTAATATCCGTCGCTTTCCCGGCCCGCCGCGCTCCAACCGGGCATAGGCCAGCACATTTTCGACCAGATGCGACAGGCGGTCGGCTTCGCCGCGCAGCGTATCACAATAGCTGCGGCGCTGCCGTTCATCATGCACCATGTCCTCGGCCAGCATCTCGGCATACATGCGAAATGTTGTCAGCGGGGTCCGCAACTCGTGCGTCACCGCCGATACAAATGCCGCCCGTCTTTCCGAGAGAGTGATGATTCCCTGGCCTATCAGCGCCACCGCGCCGACCGCCAGGGCCAGCGAACTCCAGGCCAATATCAATGCCCATTGCAAGGAGGAAAAATTGGCGGCGGATTTGGCCGGCGCGCCCAGATCCCCGGGTAGCAACTCCACCGGCAACGCCGCCAGCAGATGTTGTTGGGTTTCCGGATCCTTGGCATTGACCGCGACCAGTTGGGCTTGGGGCAAAATGTCCTCCACCACCTCCAATAACTTTGTCCGCAGCGTGGGCCAGTTCAGCCAGCATCCCTGGATCAATTCGCGATTCTGCCAATGCACCCTTCGCGCCAGAATTAATTCCCCCCCCACCCACAGCGGGGTCATCCGCGACATGCGCACGTCCAACGTCCAGTTCTGACCCGCGTCCCGTTGTTGAATATAGCTATTGACCAGTTGTTGATCCAAGTCGTTGTTATTGAAACGTTTGTTGAGGGAGTTTTGCTCTAAAAACAACGCCCGCAATTGATATTCATTCCAGTTCTTTTCGGATTGAGTGCCATTGGCGACCACATTCGAAGAATCCCCGGCGGAGGAAGATTTGTCTATGGAACCGTTATCGAATTGAGACCCTTTTTCGGGGGGGAGCGCCTCGGGTTCACTGGCATAGCTGCGATTTTGCGACTTTTTAACAGCCCGGCTGGAGACATCCTTGGGCGTGACAAAGTAGCTCGATTGGGATTGGCTAGACTTGCCATCATAGCCCGTGGAAGAATTGGACACGTTTCCCGCGGAGTTATTGATGACTAACGAATTCAACGGGGTTGTATTTGCCACGCCGGGAAGCGATTCATTTGACGGGCTGGGCTGGGTTGAATACCGGGGAAGCGGGGGAACCGGCCCCGCCGTAAGAGCGGTTAGTTGACCCGCTTGTTGCAAAGGGACAAGTGGGGGGACGACGGACTGGCTGGGCGCGGGAGTTAACCGTGGAATCGTCCAATACAGCGGTTCCTGCTGTTGAACTGAATCGGACGTCACAGGGGAGTTTGACGGCGACTGTCCCGGGGGATTTCCTGCATATTCCTCCGTGAGCGCGCCAGGATTTCCTCCGCCAGCACCACCATTGCCAGCAACACCATTGCCAGCAACACCTCCACCAGCAGCAGGATTGCCGGCGGCAATATTCCAGGTGGTAGGCTCGGGCAGGAGGGGACCGTTGGGTATGGCGGATTGGCCGGCCGGAGGCGGATTGGAAAGTGTGGCGTTATAGTCCGTGTTCTGCACAGCATTCTGCTGCGAAATTACAAATGGCTGCACGGGAATGGATTGCACTTGCCAGCTTGAGCCGGTTAACTCGGGGTTGGGGAGATTTTTTAACAATAATTGGTAATCTAAAAGCGGCCGCAATTTGGCGAGCTGTACTTCGGCGGCGTCAAAGTCCTCGACTGTCAGTTGTTGGGGAATGAGAAATTTGCGCAATTCCGGTTCAGGCACGCTGGGGCAGGTAAGTTTGCCGCTGGGTTCACATTGAAAATAGGTCGTAATCTCCGGGGCATGCGGCACAATCAACGGCGAGACACACGCCACGGAATTCGTGACGCTCTCATTTGACTGTGTATCATAATTTGTCACGGTGGGAGTATTGAGCACAAACACCGATTGATAGTTGTAAATCGGTCGCGAGCTTTCGTCATTGATCAAGGCCGCCATCTGCGTGTCGATGCGCCACAACGCCAAGCGGATGTTTTCCTCTTGAATCGCCTGGGCCTGGGCGTTTTGTTCGGCCTGATCGGCCTGGATGGCGCGGACCGATAGCCAGCTCAGGGCGGAAACCACCATGAATAATAGCGCCGCGCCAGCCAACCAAATTTGCCAAGGACGAAGTGAAAACATCTCCCTCTACCTATAAAAATTCTGTCCCTAAAAATGAGGGGCAATAAATCCCTCACTCCCCCTCGACGTGGGCAAACATGTATCCCTTGCCGCGCACGGTCAGGACAATCCGCGGATCAGCCGAATTATCGCGCAGTTTTTCGCGAAGTCGCATGACGTGCATATCAATCGTGCGGGTGGCCAGTCCCCGCGGACTAAGTTGCCAGACCCGTTGCAACAATTCATCCCGCGAAATCGCCCGGCCCGAATTTCCCGCTAAATACCGAATCAGCTCTAACTCTTTTTCGGATAATTCGGCCCGTTCGCCATTCTTGTAACGAATTTCGGCCCGTTCCAGATCGATTATCCCCGTGGGAATTTCAATGGTTTGCAGTTCTTGCGGCCGTTCGGGGGAGCGACGCAACACAGCCTCTACCCGCGCCAACAACTCCTTCACGCTAAAGGGTTTGACCACGTAATCATCCGCTCCCAGGCGCAGCCCGGCCACCCGATCCTGCTCATCCCCCAACGCCGACAAAATGATCACAGGTTGATTGGGCCGGATGCGGTGGACCGCCTTTAGAATGTCCAAACCATGGCATCCGGGCAGCACCAAATCCAATAACAGCAGGTCGTACCCCCGCGCGGTGGCCATTCGCAGGCCCAGGTCTCCAGTGGCCGCCTCAAAGGGTTGATATCCGGCAAATCGTAACGCGTCAACAATCCCTCGACGGATGGCGGCGTCATCTTCCACGGTCAAGATTTGGTGCGTGCCGGCGCTCATAACGGAATGGGGAAAGTAAAGGTGCGAATGTGGCGATGGGGTGGATTATGACGATTAAATTGAAAAAATACACGTTATGGGAACTTTGACTCAAAGGGGCAATCATCTTCATCATACCCCCTGACCAGGGGGACTTGTGTAAGTCCTTGGTAACAAAGGGACTTCCTACTTGGAAATTCCCCCGAAACCACCGCCTAAAAATGCGGTCATCCGCTGGAATTCTGGATTTAAAGGGGCAATTTTCGACCTAGATTTTCTTATACCCCGCATCGGGAGGGGTGCTGTTTGATTTCTTTGGCGTTGCTTTTTGTCAATTCTTTTTAATTGGGCTTGTCATGGCAGCAACATGTGCTCGCAGCTTCAAGGTTCGCAAGGCTTTTCGCTCCCCAGGGACCAGCATGATCGAGGTGGTCCTGGTTCTGGCGGCGTGTAGCGCGGTATTACTCATCGGCTATGAACTGTTTGGCCGGGAATTGCTGCAGCGATTGGATTTTGCGGGAGGGGCCGCAATCGCCAAAACCGTTGATAACGCCATCCCCAATCAACCCTTGATCCGCACCGAATTGGTGCTCTTGCTGCTGGGACTGGTGGTGGTTATTAGCTATGCCATTTCCCTACGCAAGAAGTTATATCAACAAAAGGATTTTCACGCTCCACCGCTGGATCCGCAGCAATTGCAAGAAATCGAAAATCGCCGTTATAACAAACGCCAGCAAATTTTTAAGGTGCTCGAGGCCGATCTGGATGCGTTGTTTCTCAGTCACATGGAAGTCAAGCAACTCATGAGCCAACCAGTGAATTATGTCCTGCCGGAAACGACCGTTCAGGAAGTTCGCAATCTGATGAAGGCCGAGCAAGTCCACCATTACGCGGTATGTAACGCCACGGGGGAACTGTTGGGAGTTGTTAGTGATCGTGATGTATTGCGCAGCCATAATACCACCGCCGTGGCCGACATCATGTCGCAAAATCCCGTAACAGTACGGGCCAATACCCGTGTCAATCCCGCGATTACCATGATGATCAATCATGGGTTTTCGTGCTTGTTGGTCACGGACGAGAAAAAACTAGTCGGCGTGCTGACCACCACCGATCTGGTCATGACACTGCAAGCGGCCTTGCAAATCCTGTCAAAGAATGAACAGCAAACACTGGAAAAACTGTCGCAGGCCACGCCCATCGCCAGCGTCTAAAATGGCTGACCGAGCGGCGAATTCACACTTTTGCGGACGGCAGATAACTTCTTTAACAGCCGTCAACCGCTAGCACGCCCAGCATGCGAAAAATCAGGCCCAGGGGCCTGGTTTTTCGTGTTTTGCTGTATATGCCGCTCCATGCGCTAGCGCATCTCGCGGCGTTCTTCAGGCAAACTTGACCCACTCATCAAGTTTTCACACAGTCGGCGTTAAACTTTGACGATAGTAACGATTGTAGCGGCCCGCGACGGGACGGGGCATTCCCGCATCTTTGCTAGCATCCCTTTTGCCAAAAGAGGCCCGCATGGGCAAATTACAGTCGTGCGCTCAGCCGAGATTCCCGCGGGGCTGGCGAATCGCGGGAATTGCCTTGGCAGGGATATTATTTGTCAGTAATGCCTTGGCCGCCGGGGGGGGAACGGCCCCTCCGGGAATGATCCAGGCCACCGATGAGGAAGCGACGCAGGTGTCGGCTCCGCCCGTTGCAGCGGCTACCACGGCCAGCCTGCAAGTCACCGTCGATGCAACCAGGGTCTTGCCCGGGTCACGCGCGCCGGAGTATCCCCAAACGGATTACCAACAAGCCCCCGGTTATCAACAATCCCTGGGCTATCAACAGCCCACGGGGGACCAACTGATTGACTACACCCGCAACTTGCGGGCCTACAACTATCTGGTGGAAAATTATCAGGACTTGGCTGAGGGCCCCAAACAATACGCCGATTACGCCCCCAGCGGTTTCTTGCCCAACACCTACCAGGAAGCCCCGGGGGCTCCTCTCTATCGGTTATTGCGCCCCGCTCCGGCGCTCACGGCTGAACAACTGGATGAATTGGTGGTGCGGGGTCCGGTGCCGGGTTCGTTTTTGGTTCCGGGGACCGGGACGGCGTTTCGATTGAGCGGATTTGTTCGGATGGGGGCCAATTTTGACTTTGACCCACTCACCACGCCCGATCTGTTTTTGCCCCGGGCGATCCCCATTCCCGAACAAGCGGGCCAAAACGCCAATTTCAGCGCGCGGCCGACACGGCTAACCCTGGATACCTGGACGCCACTACCGGACCAAGACCTGACGGTGCATTCGCTGGTGCAATTTGACTTTCTCAGTGGCAATCCGCCGGGAGTCGGCGCGTCCAATGTTCCACGCTTGCGGCTGGCGTTTTTTGACGTGGGTTATCTGCGGATTGGCCAGGATACCACCGTGTTTATGGATCCAGGGGTGTTTCCGCGAACAGCGGATTTTCAAGGCCCCAACGGGATTGTCAACTCCCGGCAGGGTTTGGCGCGGCTGACGATTCCCCTGGCAGAGCAGTTGCGATGGGCGGCGGCGATCGAGCAGCCATTTTCGGACATTACCACGTTAAATACAGGCACCAACGAGCAGGACATTCCTGATCTAACGTCGCACTTGCGGTATCAAACAGATCTCTACCACATGCAGGTGGCGGGGATCGCCCGCTCCATCGGCTACCGCCCCACAGGTGAACAAGTGACGCGCCGCGGCGGCTGGGGGGCAAATGCCTCCGCCGGTTTTCATCCATGGGCGATCCTGTGCGATACCAACCCCGTGCGTGATCCCAACCCCAGCGGCTGGACGCGCAGCCGGGTGTTAGTGCAGTATGTCACCGGCTCGGGGATTGGCCGTTATCTGCAAGATTCCAATGGCCAGGGCCTGGATGCCGCGGTGACCGCGGCCGGGGGCTTTGAGACCTTGGACGCGACCGGTTGGACAACGACGTATGAGCATTGGTTTAACCAATATTGGCTGATCAATCTGACGTATTCCGACCTAGATATCGATGGGACCGACGCGCTGCCGGGAAACACCCTAGCGGCGTCAAAGTATGTCGCCACCAGCCTGTGGTGGATCCCGATGCGAAATATGTCCATTGGGGTTGAATATCTCTGGGGTGAACGGGAAAACCTGGACGGGCAAAATGGCCGGGCCGAACGAATTCAAACCGCCTTTGCCTATAACTTTTGAGTAAACAAAGCCGCCGATGGTATTGAGGGGGGAACGGGGAACAGGGGTCGAGCCTCAGCCAGCTCCCCGTGGGGCAAAGTGAGAAGTAGGAATTCAGAGCGCCCATTCTGCATTCATCACCGCCGCTTCCCCCCCGGATTGCTTGCCAAATTGCACTTATAGGTCTATATTACACCGCAACATGGGCACTTGCGGAACTTTACTGGCAATTTGCGGATGGTAGGTGCGTTGATTGCCGATGAAACGCACTTCTTTTCATAAGCCAAATTCATGAATTTTGCGCTTGGGGCGGTCTTGATTCTCTTGGTGGCGGCCATCGTGATGTTCGCCATTAATCGACCGCGGATGGACGCGGTGGCGCTCATCATGTTAACCCTGCTGCCGTTTTCCGGCGTCCTGACCATCAATGAGGCCTTGGCCGGCTTTAGCGACGCCAATATTGTCCTCATTGCCGCCCTCTTTGTCATTGGCGATGGCCTGGTCCGCACCGGCGTCGCCCTGCAACTGGGGGATTGGATGACCGCGCGTGCCGGCGGCAGTGACGTGCGGTTATTGGCCTTGCTGATGTTGGTGGTTTGCGGCTTGGGAGCCACCATGAGTTCCACCGCGGTGACGGCGATTTTTATACCCGTGGTGCTACGCATCGCCCAGAGCACCGGCGCATCCGCCAGCCAGTTGATGATGCCCCTCAGCATGGCCGCGCTGATTAGCGGGATGACCACGCTAGTGGCCACGGCTCCTAATCTGGTCGTGAATAGCGAGCTGGTCAGTTATCTGGAACGACGGGGAGACTTGAATCCCGCCGGATTTCATTTTTTTAGTTTTACCCCTTTTGGAGCGCCGATTCTCATCCTGGCTATTGTGTATATGCTGTTTGCGCGGCGGTGGCTGGCCAATGACGCCCCCGCTCCCGGTCAAGTTTCCCGGCAGCCGACGCTCGCGCAATGGATTAACGATTATCAACTGGCCGCCCGCGAACACCGCGTGCGGATTCAGCCGCATTCCCCCTTGGCGAACAAAAAAATTGAGGAATTGCAGTTAAAAAATGATTTTGGCGCGGTGATTGTGGCCATTGATCGGCGGGGACGCTTAATCCAACCTACGCCACAAACCACGCTCTTAGTTGATGATCTTTTACTGGTGGATTTATTGGCCCCCGAGCGGGAAGTGGCCGAACTGCGTTCGGAGTATCAATTGGCCGAAATACCCCTATCGGGAAATTATTTTGCCGATCGCTCCCAGGATATCGGTCTGGTCGAAGTAATATTGCACGATAAATCCGACTTGATCGGCAAAACCCCCGCCCAGTCCCGCCTCCGCGATCGCACCGGATTGACCATCATCGGCCTGCGCCGCGGCCAAGCCGCCGTGGAATCCCTCTTGGCCCACGAAAAATTGCAATTAGGGGATACGCTGCTCCTGGTCGGGCCCTGGCGCTCAATTAAAAATTTGCAAACCGGCGGGAGGGACTTTGTGCTGTTGGACCTCCCCGCGGAATTTCACCAATTATTGCCGGTTCAGGGAAAAGCTCCGCACGCCGTCGCTTGTTTGTTATTGGTGGTGGGCCTGATGGTCAGCGGCATCATTCCCAATGTGCAGGCCGCGCTCATCGGCTGCCTGCTCATGGGCTGGTCCGGCTGTGTGACCCTGGAAAGCGCATACCGCTCGATCGATTGGAAAACCATTGTGTTGATCGTGGGAATGTTGCCCTTTTCCACCGCGCTGCAACGCACGGGAGGGGTGGATCTGGCGTCCGACGCCCTCATGCAAATCTGCGGCGGAATGGGAACTTACGGCATATTGGCGACCTTGTTCGCGATGACCGCCATTCTGGGAATGTTTATTTCCAACACTGCCACCGCCGTGCTGATGGCACCGATCGCGCTGGCTGTGGGGTCGGAACTGGGGGCGTCACCCTATCCCTTTGCCATGATTGTGGCCCTGGCCGCCTCGACCGCGTTTATGACGCCGGTTTCTTCGCCGGTCAACACCTTGGTCGTTACGCCGGGAAATTATTCCTTTGGCGATTTTGTGCGCGTGGGGGTCCCCTTTAGTTTGATCGTTATGGTTGTTAGCGTCTTGCTGGTGCCGCAGTTGCTCCCGCTCTTTCCCGCGCCTTAACATTTTTCACGGCAATCGTCCCAATACAATGTTTTTGGTTTTTTAAAAGGCATGTTTCCATGAGCCAGATTTCCGCGGAACCAAAATCGTTTGTCCAAAAGATCTTGGACGTCGTGGAAAAAGTGGGAAACAAAGTCCCGCACCCAGCGGTGATTTTTTTGATCTTGATCGGCCTCGTGATCGTGCTGTCGCATTTGCTATGGTTGCAGGGAGTCTCCGTGACTTATGAGGAAATCAACGAAAAAACCTATGTTATCGAGAAAAAAACAACCGCCGTGAATAGCCTACTGACCAAGGATGGGGTCCGCTTTATGTATGAGCGGCTTATCCCCAATTTTATGAGCTTTACCGCCGTGGGACTCATGATCACGGCCATGATCGGCGTGGGCGTGGCCGAAGAATCCGGCCTGATTAAGGCTCTGATCCGCAAGCTGGTCATCGTCGCTCCGGCCTGGGCCTTGTGTTATATCCTGGTGTTTGTGGGGATCGTGTCGAGTATTGCCGCGGACGCGGGGTATCTGGTGCTGATACCCCTGGCGGGAACGGCGTTTCTCAGCGTGGGGCGTCATCCCATCGCAGGCTTGGCGGCGGGCTTTGCCAGCGTGGCGGGGGCGTTTACCGTCAACATGCTCATTAAGCCGCTAGACGCGGTGCTGACCGAATTCACCAATGACGCCATCCATCTGGTCGATCCGACCAAATCCATCGGTCTTACCTCAAACTTGTGGTTTTCCCTGGCTTCGGTGGTGTTTTTGACGTTTATCATGACTTGGATCACCGAGCGGTTGATCGAGCCGCGACTGGGAAAGTACCAGCCCCCCGCCCCGGATCATGCGGATACAACCAACACCGCCGGAAAAACCTCTGACAGCGATGCCACCCTCTCCGCCGCCGAATCGCGCGGGCTATTATTCGCGGGACTGGGCCTGATGGCGGTGCTGGGCCTCTTTGCATGGCTTTCGTTACCAGCAGACGCGCCTCTACGCGATCCAGAGACCGGCGCGCTCATCGGCAATAGCCCCTTTATGAACGGCCTGATCGCGATCATCATGGTGCTGTTCCTGGTCATGGGGACCGCTTATGGTTATGGAGCGGGAACCTTGAACAGTGTCACCGCCATTATAAAGGCAATGGAAAAAGCCCTCTCCGGCCTAGGTGGCTTGCTGCTTTTGTTTTTTATCATCAGTCAGTTCGTCGCCATGTTTAACCATAGCAACATGGCGACCATTTTGGCCGTGACCCTGGCGGATACCCTCAAAAGCGCAAATATCGGCCCCTTGTGGTTGTTGGTGGGATTTATCATTGTCGTGGCCCTGCTCGATTTTCTCATCTCGGGGGCCATCGCCAAATGGGCCATTTTTGCCCCGATCTTTGTCCCGGTCCTCATGCGGCTGAATGTCGATCCCGAGGCGGTCCTGGCCGCATACCGCATCGGTGACTCCCCCGTCAACACCATTACGCCACTCAATGCCTATTTTGCCCTGGTCGTCGGCTTTGCCATGAAATATGACAAAAAGGCGGGCGTGGGAACGGTTGTATCCCTGATGCTGCCGTATGTGCTGATTACGTTTGTGCTGTGGACGCTGCTCTTTGTAGGGTGGTTTTTGTTGGGAATTCCCTGGGGCCTCTAATTTCACGTATATTCCTGACAAAGTACACGCATTTGCCAAT
This sequence comes from Pirellulales bacterium, assembly GCA_033762255.1. Lineage (NCBI taxonomy): Bacteria > Pseudomonadati > Planctomycetota > Planctomycetia > Pirellulales > Pirellulales bacterium. The sequence continues at coordinate 20,673 of JANRLT010000048.1, forward strand.
TTTTTACGTGATTTTGACCGGCAACTTGGTATCTTGGCAAAGTCCTCTGGTCTACCCAGCACGGAACGCTGCCCCTTGTCGGAAGTTTGATATGCTTTTTTCTGATCCACAATTTTATTGGTGAGGAATGTCATGGGTGCCAGCCAAATCCCCCTCGATACCGCCGCCGCCGAAGCGCATTTGCTGAATTTTTTGCAAATTCCCGGGCAAAGCGGCGAAGAAGCGGAAATCGCCGCCGCCGTCAGTGACGCCCTGATCAAGGTGGGCGTGGCGGCGAATGCCATCCGCTTTGACACTGCCAACCAGCGCATTAACCTGCCCACACAAACGGGCAACTTATTTGCCGACATTCCCGGCACCCGCCCCGGTCCGCGGCTGGTCTTTGCCACGCACCTGGATGTGGTCCCCATTTGCGACGGTGCCAAGCCCATCATAGACGGGGACCATATTAAGACCGACGGCAGCACCGGCCTGGGGGGAGATAATCGCACCGGCTGCGCGGTTTTGGTTTCCCTAGCCGAAACCCTGCTCAAGCACAAACTGCCCCATCCACCTATCACGCTGCTCTTTACCGTCCGTGAGGAAAGCGGCATCCAGGGGGCGCAACACCTGGACGCCGCCCAGTTGCAGGGAGCGGTCATGGGCTTTAATGTGGATAGCCGCGTTCCCGCCGATCTGATTACCGGGGCCGTTGGCCAGGAAAGCTGGGAAGTCGAGATTTTTGGCCAGGCGGCCCACGCGGGGGTCGCGCCCGAGAGGGGGATTTCCGCCACGATGGTCGGGGCGTTGGCCCTGGCGGAAGTTCGCCAGGGGGGCTGGTTTGGCAAAGTTCAACAGCCGGACGACCACGGCACCAGCAATGTCGGTATTTTTGGCGGCAAGGGAAAACAACCCGCCGGCAACGCCACCAATGTGGTCACCGATTATGTCTTTATCAAAGGGGAATCCCGCAGCCCCCGGGCGGAATTTGCCACGGCGATTACCGCGGCTTATAAGACAGCCCTTGAAAATGCGGCCCGCCAGGTCACCGACGCCGATGGCAAACCGGCCACGCTAAACTTTTCCAGCCACGCCGCCTATCCACCCTTTAATCTCCCCGACGACTCCCCCGCCGTCGCGCGGGCCAAACGAGCCGCCGAGTCGCTAGGCATGAAACCGACCACGGTTTTTTCCAATGGCGGCCTAGACGCCAACTGGTTTGTCAAACATGGCCTCCCCACGGTGACCATTGGCGCAGGCCAGTACGAAATTCATACGGTGAATGAATATGTGAACCTGCCGGAATTTTTTGACGGCTGTCGGTTAGCGGTGGCCCTGGCCACGATTGCGGACTAAGCAAATTTTGCAATCTTTGATGGTGCATCCTTTAACCTGCGACTCATTGAATTATATTCCACAAAGCAGTTTAGCCGTTGACAGTCGTATAAACCGTGGGCGAGCGCCCCGCGGCAGATTTTCGTCGTGTTGTCCGTACAAGCGATCAGCCGCCACTAGCTAGCGTCCGGTTGAATAGTATAAACCGTGGGCTAGCGCCCAGCGGCTGATTTCGCTTCCTCGATTTTAAATTTTTGTTCCCACATCACATTTTGGAGTCTCCCGTGTTATCCCGCGCCGAGTTGACCACCCTGCAAGCCCCCCAAGAGTACCCCGCCGTTTCCATTTTGGCCCCCACGCACCGGACCGCCCCGGCGAATAAGCAAGACCCGATCAAGGTCAAAAATCTGGTGACCAAGGCCATCGACCGCCTGCAAACCGAATTCAAAAAGCGGGAAGTCGCGGACGTCGTCAAAAATTTGAAGGAACTGGTCAAGGGAATCGCCTGGCGGCACACGTTGGATGGACTGGCGCTCTTTGTGTCGCGGACGCAGGCCACGGCGGTGCAACTGCCGTTTAGGGTCAAGCCCCGCGTGCAACTCGACCGGTCCTTTGCCACCCGCGATCTGGTCTATGCGTACAACCGGGCCGTCCCTTATCGCATTTTGTCCCTGGGCCACACGTCGCGGTTGTTTGACGCCTGGACCACGGTGCTAGAGGAACACACAGCCAAGCCTTTTCCCCTGGAACACCAGGGGGCGGGGGGCTCGCTCAAACTTCCCGGCGGCGAGGGGATCAACCGCTCCGCCGTGCGGGACGACCACCATCGCAAATATTTTAAAACCGTGGCAGACGCCGTCGCCGCGATCGACCGCGAACGACCGCTGCCGCTGGTCATCGTGGGCGTCGAACGCAACCTGGCCTTTTACCAGGAAGTGGCTAAAAACGCGGAATTATGCACCCTCGTTGCCGGGAACCATGAAAGAACCAATCCCGCCGACCTAGGAAAGCTGGTCTGGCCGATTTTTGACCAGGGAAACACCGCCCGCCGGACCAAGGCACTAGTGGAACTGGACGCCGCGGTGGGGGCCAAGCGATCGGCCTCCGGCATCCAGGACGTCTGGAACATGGCGGCCGACGGCCAGTGCCGCGTGCTGCTGGTGGAAAAAGAGTACAAACACCCGGCCAATCTGCACACCGATGGCCGCCAACTGCTGAAGTACACGGGCAAGGGTGCGGAGGCACTCGACGACGCGGTGGACGAAGTGATCGAGCGGGTCCTGGCCACCGGCGGCGAAGTCTTTTTCTATGGCCTCGGCGATTTAGAAGGGCACAGTCGGATCGCGGCCATCTCGCGAAAGGGGTAGGGAGGTTGGGGCGAGGGGCGGGGGACGCGGGACGAGGGGCGGGGGACGAGGGGCGGGGGGCGGGGGACGCGGGACGAGGGCTGGCGGGTGACCTCCGACGGCGAGCCCCCCGTAGGAGAAGATAGACGTCTCTATGAGGATGGGGGATTGCCTGCAATAGAATGTGCATTATACAGACG